>QHXD01000056.1 GCA_003223895.1 Acidobacteriota bacterium | reverse complement strand
CCCGAGACAAGACCAATGAGGCAGGCGCCCGGTGCGTTCACGAAAGCGCAAGGCGCCGTGATTGCCACAAGTCCCGCAAGCATCCCGTTGCACATCATGCTGGGATCAGGTTTCCCAGCGCGGACCCACCACATCCACAGCGTCGCTGCGAAGGCTCCAGTCGCGCTGGCAAGCATGGTGTTGACCGCCACTACGGCAATACGCAAGTCTGTGCCGGCTAATGTCGAGCCCGGGTTAAACCCAAACCATCCGAAAGCCAGAATGAAAGTTCCGATCATCGCCATCGGAATGCTGTGGGCCGGAATTGGGACTGGTGTCCCGTCTTTCTTGAATTTCCCAAGGCGAGGCCCGATCATCCATGCGCCGACCAGGGCGATTACCCCGCCCGTCAAGTGCACCACCGACGATCCGGCGAAATCCACATGCCCGTGTCCAAGACCGAAATTCTTTCCCAACGTGGACAGCCAGCCTCCTCCCCAAACCCAGTTTCCGAAGAGGGGATAAATGATCGATCCGACCAGGAGGCCATAGATCACGAACGCGGAGTATTTCCACCGTTCCGCCATTGCGCCCGTTGGGATTGTCGCAGTGGTATCCATGAAAACCATTTGGAACAGGAACAGTGCGAAGACGCCTACGTCGTACGCGCCTCCCGTAAGGAAGAATCCCGTGCCGCCGAAGAGTCCGAAGTCCTTGCCGAATAGACTTATGGAAATTTCGTGGTTTAGCCCAGCGTAGCCTCCCATGGTTCCTATTGCGCCCATGCCTCCAAACATGATTCCAAAGCCGAGCACGTAGAACCCGAGCATTCCGAGTGGATAGACCAGGAAGTTCATAGCAAATGTGTGAGCCGCGTTTTTTGCCTGCGTCAAACCCGTCTCCACCATTGCGAAACCGGCCTGCATGAACATGACCAGGAACCCTGTAAGCAGAGTCCACATCATGTTGATCGCTACTTTGTTATGGCCAATGGCGTCCAGCAACTCTCCAGGAGTCGGCTGGCCGGCAGTCTTCACCGGCACATCGGCCGCCGCACCCGTGCTGCCGCCGCCCGGGTCTGGCCCTTTTTCCTGCGCAAACGCTACGCAACATCCAATTCCAAGGATTAGCAAAAGCGTCAAAAGTCGTCTCATTCTCATTTGTTCACCATTGATGGAGATTTAGTTTTCGCTGCAAACTGCGCTAAAAACAAAAAACGCCCAGGAAGCCACGAGCGAAATTCGTGCTTCTGGACGTCGTCGTCAAAAAGACAGCAGAGTCACACAAACAAAAAAGCCTCCGACCCGTCAGGATCGAAGACTTCATCGTCAAACCCGCACAACGCTGTGCGGTGAGGCTTATTTAAACCACAGTTCGATCAGTTGTCAATACAGTTTTTTTATGGTTTATTTACGAAATACTGACGAACGCGGGCTAAAGCCCGCGACTACATTTGGGATCATCTGGTTTCCGCAAAGTAGTCGCGGGCTTTAGCTCGCGTTCACCCATGTGGTAACATTGCCCCATCGATGACTGACCGACCGATCTGCAAGTCCTCGGATCATCTGTTTGTTCCGATACTTGAAGTCACTGTCCCATTGCTTCGCTGTATCCATTGCGACGTCTTTGCCTACCACGATACGGTGAAACAACTCGCGAAAAATCGCAGCTATCACATTGACGATGACGGCCCGCGCCTTCCGGACACAATTCCTTATTGGCGGCGGATCTGGGACGGATTGAGAAGACGGCTGGCTTCGGCCGGACCGCGGCTGCCGGGTTCGTAATTGGGGAATTCGGGAGGTGGCAATTTGGACCAGCCTTCAAGAATCCTCGTAATGAACTGCCAGGCCAGCTCGACCTCGTCGGACCGCGTGAAGAGTGACGGGTCGCCGCGGAGCACATCGAGAAGCAGCCGTTCGTAGGCTTCCGGCAGCCGCTGTCCAAAAGTTTTCCCGTAGGAAAAATCCATGTTCACGTCCTGGAGCACGAAGCTTGTGCCGGGCTGTTTGGCCACGAACGAAAGGCTGATTCCTTCGTCGGGCTGAATCCGCATGACAAGTTTGTTCGCATTCGGGGGACAATCCGCGAACTGATGGAACAGGCAGAGCGGCACCTGGTTGAAGTCGATCTCGATGTCCGTCAGGCGAGTCCACAGCCGCTTGCCGGTCTGAATCAAGACAGGCACGCCCGACCAGCGCCAGTTATCGATGCTGGTTCGAATCGCCACGTACGTTTCGGTTGTTGAATTGGGATTCACTCCTTTTTCGTTTCGATAACCGTGGTACTGACCGCGCACTGTCGATTCGGCAACTTCTTTGGGGCTCATCGCCGGTAGAGCGTGAAGCACTTTCACTTTTTCGTCGCGGATGGATTCCGCGCGAAACGACGCGGGCGGTTCCATGGCGATTAGACACAGCAACTGCAGAATGTGGTTCTGAACGATGTCCCGGAGCGCGCCCGCCGTGTCGTAGTATTCGCCGCGCCGTCCCCCCATCCCTTCACTTTCGGCGACGGTGATTCGAATGCTGTTCACATGAGTCCGGTTGAACAACGGCTCGAAGATCGAGTTGCCGAAACGGAAACTGAGTATGTTTTGAACCGTTTCCTTTCCCAGATAATGATCGATCCGATAGATCTGTTCTTCGGTCAGAACCTGCCTGATCTCCTCGTTCAGTTTCCGGGCGCTCTCGAGATCCCGGCCGAAAGGTTTTTCGAAAACCACTCGGATCCATGAGCCTTCACGCTGCGTCAACATTCCACGGGCGGCCAGGTTCTTAACGATCATCGGCGTTAGATCCGGCGCGACGGCGAGATAGTAGGCGCGGTTGCCGCCGAGGCCGAGGTCCTTATCCAATGCGTCGAGCCTGCGCTGGAGATCGATGAAAGTTTCAGGCTTCGCAGTATCTCCGGCAAGGTAGTAGACAGACTTGAGCAAACTGTCCGCCGCCGGGCTCTCGTGCTCGGCCTGCTCGTGTTCTTCGATGGCCGTTCGCACGAATTCTCGATAGTCTTCATCGCTCATCGGTGTCCGCGATGCGCCGACAACTGCGTATTTCTCGGGCATGTACCCCAGAGCCGCAAGGTGGTGGAGCGCCGGCAGCAATTTTCGCCGGCTCAGATCGCCGCTGCCGCCAAAGATTACGAACGCAAAGGGTTGGGTGAGCTTGTCTTTCATATTTAAAAATGGTCTGTAGTCACTTTTGCGACACGTTCCCACGCGCTCGTCTGCCAGTTGTCGGCCGCGGTAGCGGCGACGTCCCAGGCGGGAAGCGGCATGAGCAGGTGCTGGGAAAGCGCGTTGACATAGGGTTCATACATTCGGCGTAACAGGTTCAACTTCTCTTCCGCAGCAGGCGTGTCCCGGAGAACAATCCCGCGCGAAGCCAGATTATTTCGGATGCGGCCAAGCTCCTGCGGCGGCAATCGATCGGGAACTGGCGGACGCGGGGCCGTGTTGAAGACATGGGCGAGGTCCGCGACTGCATGCCGGGCGATGGCGAAGGTCAGCTGCGCCTGTCTTGCCGGCACGCCATCAATGCCGACGATGACCAGAGCGCTCGCGTCCAGAATAGTCGTAAGCGCAGAAAGCCATGATTGATTGCTGTGCTGGGAGCGATAGTAGGCCAGCACCGGGTACGACAAATGACTCTCGAGTAATTCGGCAGCCCATCGTTCCCAGTCGCGAAGAAACGATCCCAGTTCCTCGAATTCTCCGTCGTTGAAATGCCGCCGCAATAATTCCGCCGCAGTCGAAGGCGATCCGGCACGCGCATCCAGAAGCGAGATGTTCAGCTCGCGCCGGGAGAATGCCTGATACAGAACCGGCAAATAACTGACGACGATCGCAAGAAATCCCAAACCGATTCCGGCTTCGACAACGGTGAGCCCTCTTCCCAGCGGCGTGCCTGCCACGATATCGCCGAGACCGAGTGTAAAGAATGTCGAGCCGCTGAAGTAGAAATACGAAAAGAACTGGCTCTCACCGTCAGGCATTTTCACCGCGGTACCAAGCGAGGAGTGAAGCAATGCAAAGCCGAGAATCAATCCGAACGCCCAGATGCCAAGCAACAGTATCAAGGACACGGGCCCGTAGAAGCTTAAAAAGAGTTCTCGACGGTTGTCGGAGGCCATTCGTTTGGCCGACGCCGCCCAAGGTACCCAGGTGGAGCGGTAAAACAGACGAGTCAACCGAAACTTCCGTGTGACCCGGCGAGGAAGGATGACGACTTCGAATGCGTCCCAAAGGACGACTAAGATCAGACCGACGCTGCTGGCGGCCCCAAGAAAATTCATCCGCGAATCAGTTTAAAAGGATTTCATCCACAAAGCACCATCGCCAGTCCTCACCGGGTTCGAAGGACTGGATGATCGGGTGTTTCGCATGATGAAAGTGCTTGGTCGCGTGTTTGTTTTTCGAGGAATCGCAGCAGCCAACATGGCCGCATGACAGGCAGAGTCGAAGATGGACCCATTCATCGCCCATCTCCAGACACTCCTTGCAGCCGGAGCCACTGGGCTTCACTTTGCGAATCTCTGTTACATGACCGCAAATTCCCGTCTTCATATCTTCCCCTTTTCCTCAGCATATACCCGTTTATGGTACAAATGTTCTCGTATGAACCCATTTGCAAGCATCCCTATTGAACCACGCTACGCGGAATTTCATAAGAAGTACCCCGCGCTCGATCTGATCGGAAACACACGCATGGTCGAGATCCTTTGCTTCAAGGAGGAATTTCCGGAGGTGCGGGTCTACGCGAAGGCCGAGTACACGAATCCAGGCGGAAGCCTCAAGGATCGTCCCGTCCGCAGAATGCTGCTCGAGGCATTAATTGAGGGCAAAATCGGAAAGGGCCAGGTGGTATTGGATTCGAGCTCCGGAAACGCCGGCATCGCGTACGCCATGCTGGGCGCGATGATGAACGTTCCCGTCCAGATTGTCGTTCCCGGCAATGCCAGCAAGGAGCGCAAACTGCGAATCAAGGCTCACGGCGCCACGCTGATCCAGACCGATCCGCTGGAAGGATATGACGAAGCCTTGCGCGAAGGACATCGGATCGCGGACCGTGAACCGGACATCTACTTCCATTGCGACCAGTACGCGAACGAGCACAACTGGCGCTCGCACTACGAAACGACTGCGCCCGAGATCCTCGTGCAAACGGATGGCCGGATCACGCATTTCGTCGGTGGCATTGGAACCGGCGGCACGATCACGGGTGTGGGCCGCCGATTGAAGAAGGATATTTCGGGCGTTGAGATTGTGCAGATCATTCCCGAAGATTTTCCTGGTATCGAAGGCCTCAAGCCGCTGGAGAGTCCGGGCGACATCATTCCCAAGATTCTCGATCAATCCGTTGTCGATCAGAAGGTCCGCGTTTCAAGTATGGATGCCGCGCGCATGTGCGCCATTCTGGCCCGTTACGGCATCTTCGCAGGCCAGTCTTCCGGCGCCTATCTCCACGGCGTTTACGAAACTGCCAGGCGAATTCGCAAAGGCGTGATCGTCACGCTGCTGAATGACATCGGTGAGCGGTACATGAGTACGGGTTTGTGGGAAGCAAGATAGCCGCGAATGACGCGAATTACGCGAACGGCGCATTAAATGATCGTTGATGCGCCGTTCGCGTAATTCGCGTCATTCGCGGCTATCTTTTTCCTATCTCACTTGCAGCTGATAATTCGCATAGAACTCCTGCGCGATGACCTTGATGCTGGACGCCACGGGAATCGCGATCAGCAGGCCCAGCGCCCCCAGCAGCTCTCCTCCAATCACCAGCACGAGCGCTACAGTCAATGGGTGAAGGTCCACGTTGTAAGACAGCACGGCAGGCGCGATCACAATGTTATCCATGACGTGGGCCGCGGCGGCGGCGATCACGAGTCCATAGATGGAAGACATCGGCAGACCTGCACTCAGGTAGAGGAAGACGCCGAAGACGGTGCCGATAACCGGGCCGAGATAGGGAATCATGTTCGTGATTCCGCAAACGGCGGAAATGAGGAGAATCTGCGGCTGATCCACAAAAAGGTTGGCGACACCCATGAAGAGCGTCTGAGTGATGCCGACCAGAATGCATTCGACAAGGCGGCCCCGCAGATAACCGCCGATCAGCTGATCGATGCGATAGAACATGATCAGAGACGTCTCGAAGTACCGGTTGGGCACGAGCCGAACGATGCGCCGCTTGATGGCCTTTCCATCGCGAATAATGAAGTATGCGATGAAGGGCACGAGCAGGAGATTGACCGCGAAGCTCGTGATCAATCCCGGCAGTTCTTCGAAGAAATTCGACGCCACAGTTGCGGCCCGAGCGCTGATCTGTCGGGTGATGTTGACGGAGCGTAGCATCGGGAACTTCGAATCCACCCAGCGCTCGGTCCTGGTCAGCTGAGTCTGAATGCTCTGGGTCAACGTATCGCTCGATCCACCGATGGCTTCGAGGCGCAGCCACGCTGGAGCAAACATCAGGATGATCGTGATACCGACCAGGGCAATCATCAGAAGAATCAGGAAGGCATTGCCCCTTTCGAGGCCTCGCCGCTGTAACGCGGTTATCCCCGGATCGAACAGGTACACCACAAACATCGCTGCGACGAAAGGCACAATGAGAACCCGGACGGCGATGAATGCGAGGACGAGGGCCGCAAGCAGCAGAACGAATGCGAGGACACGCAGAGGAACTTCACCGAACAGGTTCTTCATGGGTCCCTCGGATTATCGACACGTCGGCCAACTGGGTGTTGGTGTAGCGCAGGCGCTCGGCCAAAGTCTTTGCAAGACCAAAGCTGATTTTTGCGCCCATCGCCGGGTACAGCGAGATGATCTCGATCAGGTCCGGATGAAAGAAGCCGATAAGCTCCGCTCGCTCGCGGGCTACGGCCGTTGCCGACCGTGACGTGTCTCCGAGCAACGCCATCTCGCCGAAGAAATCGCCCGCCTGGAGTTCGGCAAGAATGAGTGGGTGGTCGGACTTGTACCTCAACACGACGTCTACGTGTCCCGATCGAATCACATACATGCCCGCGCCTGGCTCGGTTTCAACGAACACGGTTTCATCCGGCTGGTACGTCCGGATGTGGACGACCCTTTCGAGTGTTTTCAGCTCTTTGGAACTCAGATCCTGAAAGAGAGGGATGGTCTGGAGGATTTCGGCGAGAGACTCTTTTCTCTGGCCAAGCCGAAAAATGTTCGCCCAGATACTGTCAGCCCGCATATTTAAAGGATAGTCAAGGAGCGGAATGAACCACAAGGCGCTATCGCAGGGCGCTGAAGTTGCCCGTAACAACGAAGCCTGACCAATAGTAGGGATGGGAACGCTCGGGGAAGGATTTCATGAACCGGAGCTGAGCTTGCCTCAGGGCCTGAGCGACGGGGATGTTGGCGCTTGCGAAGGCGCGATGGAATCCGATCATCAATTCAGCCGTGCTGGAGGCTTCGACCGGCCAGAGCGAACCGACAACCGATCCGGCGCCGCCAATCAGAAAAGCGGACGTTAACCCGCGCATGCCCACGCCGTCGCGTGAATTGCCGACTGCAGAGTCGCATGAAGACAGGACCACGACGGCGTTGTCCCACATGCGCCGCTGGGCAATATCGACGGCGGTCACGCTGTTGGGTCCGTAGCGATTTCCATCGAGCAGGATTGAGGAGCGCAGCGGATCCACCGCGTCGGTCACCGAATGTCCCGCGTAGTGAAAAATGGGCGCCATCGTCATTGCGTGCAGGAACTTCGGCTTGTCCACTTTCTCACCGGCGAAGGTCGTGACCTTAGAATATATATCCCGAAGGGCGGTGAGCTCCTTTATCTCGGATGAATCGTCGTCCTGCGATCCGAAACTGACGATCGCATCTCTCACGGGCCGGCCGGCCGTGGTCGCCAGCAGGTGTGTCAGGCTCGGACTCACAATGACGGCGAAGTCTTCGACCAGGTACCGTTTCTTCTCGGAGTGCCGGAGCGCGTCGAAAGGCAAGCCGTGAAGCGCCCGGTCCGGAATGATCGCGAGAGTCCGCCCGGGCTCGAGCAGATTCGCGACCGGTTCGATCAGCACCTTTCCCAGGTCCTCCAGGAGTTGCCCGGCATCTTCGCCATTGCGAAGCCGCTGCAGAACTTCCTGAACCTGACCTTCGAGCGCCGACCGGGTGACCGGAACGGAGCGCAATGTGAAGAATTTGTCCGACACCAGCCAGATCAGCAATTGATCTTTCAGCAGCGCGTATTCGATGACCTGCGTGTCCGCTGGCACAAGCTTTTGAACTTTCGCCCGATCCAGCGCCTGGCCGTGTATCCGGCCGATGTCCGAATTGAACTGGGCGAGGAATTCAAGGAACAGCTTTGCCCGATACTTCTGCAGGTACGTCCATGCTGCATCGGGCGATCCGTGACTGTATTCGAACTCGATTGCCGAGTCGTACAACTCTCGCCGCGCGTCGTCGAACTTCACACGCAGTTTTTCACTCTGAAGATACTGATCATCGTTCTCGACCACTTCGATTGCCTTGTTGAACGTTTGCTTGGCATCGGTGATGCGCCCTGTTTCGGCGTA
>QHXD01000055.1 GCA_003223895.1 Acidobacteriota bacterium | reverse complement strand
ACAAAATTCGGCGCCGCAAGACACTCTCATGGCGCATGGGATGTGGGCGAAGGGCGGTGCCGAGTTATTGGATAAGATTGGCCCCGCGATCATTGCCGTTCACTCGGCAGGCGGGCCGTTTGGTTATCTTGTGGCGAACGAACGTCCAAATCTCGTGAAAGCCATCGTGGACGTGGAAGGCGGATGGAACCCATTCGCCGGCCAGTCACGATGGGGCATCACTGGCACGCCGTTTGTTTTCGATCCACCGGTTAAGGATCCTGCCGAACTGAAGCTCAAGGATATGCCGTCACCGACGGGTCAGGGGCAGGGATACAAGCTCCAGGGAGAACCTGCAAGGAAGCTCAAGAACCTCCAGGGAATTCCCATTGCGCTAATTACGGCCGAGTCCTCGGGCCGTAACACGGCTGCGAAGATGGCGTTCCTGAAGCAGACGGGATGTACGGTGGAAGATGTACAACTGAAGGATCGCGGTATCCTTGGTAATGGTCACTTCATGATGCTCGAGACCAATCGACGTCAGGTATTCGACGTGATCGCGGGTTGGCTCCAGTCGAAGTTGCAGAAGAGTTGATAATAACAGCCAGGGAGAGAAGTAGTGGCTAAACGTCGTAGCTTTGAAGTGCCGGGACTCCAGCACGAGAATCCGATTCCAATGGGTTCGATCATCGGCAATCTGATGATGACGAGCGGGATTTTTGGAATGGAGCCGGAGACGAGGAAAACGCCGGAGGACATCGAAAGCCAATGCCGGCTGATGTTCGCCAATGTCCGGCGCGTGATGGAAGCCGCCGGCGGATCGCCCGCGGACATTATCAAGATGGTGGTCTGGGCCAGGGACAAGTCGTTCAAAGACGCGATGAACAAAGAGTGGCTCGCGATGTTTCCTGACCCGCACTCGCGGCCTGCCCGGCACACGATGATGTACAGCGGCTTTTCGGGAAACACCCTGATCCAGTGCGAAATCGTCGCCGTACTCTCTACTGATCGCTAGTGTTGTCATCTTCCTCAGGAACGCACGACGCATATGCAGCGTGGCGTCTGTCTGCCTTCCGGCGTTACTTCGCCGGCAATGCCATCCTCTTTCTGGGCTGGCAAATGCAGAAGGTGGCCGTCGGTTGGGAGATCTACGAGCGCACAGGTTCCGCCCTCAATCTGGGATATGCCGGTCTCGCCCAATTTCTCCCGCAGGTTCTCTGGGTTCTCGTCGCGGGCCACGTTACCGATACTTTCAATCGCAAACGCGTTCTCATGGCGGCGCTGACGTTCAACGCTCTGGCCTCGATAGGACTGGCTTTGAACTCGGTGCGTGGCGGTTCGGTTTATCTCATCTATGCATGCTTGTTCGCCACAGGGACAGCGAGGGCGTTTTTCATGCCGGCGAGGGCGGCATTTCTTCCGCGGATCATTCCTTTACCGATCTTCAGCAATGCAGTGTCGTGGAACTCGACGGGTTTTGAGCTTGCATCGATGACGGGTCCGGCGGTGGGCGGACTTCTGATCGGCTTCTTCAGAAGCGCCACTCTCGTGTACGTGATTACCGCGCTCGGCGCGATCACCTTCGTGATCATGCTGGGGAATATCCCCTACAAGCATGAGTCGCAGGAACGCCCGCCGATCACGCTTCACGCGCTCTCTGTGGGATTCCGATTCATTTGGAAGTCCAAGGCCGTGCTGGCCTCGATGCTGCTGGACATGTTTGGCGTGCTGCTAGGCGGCGCGACGGCGATGATGCCCATCTATGCGAAGGACATCCTGCAGGTAGGACCGCGTGGACTGGGCTGGCTGATGGCTGCGCCGTCCATCGGTGCCTGCACCATGGCCCTGCTGCAGGCGCATCGCGGCCCGCTTCGAAGGGCAGGGAGAACGCTGCTGTTTGCGGTCGCCGGCTTCGGAACGGTCACCATCGTGTTCGGTATTTCCAGGACGTTCTGGCTGTCGATGGCGATGCTCTGCCTGCTCGGGTCCTGCGACAACATCAGTGTCGTGGTTCGATCAACATTGATTCAAATGCTGACCCCCGACGACATGCGAGGCCGCGTGTCCGCGTTGAACGGACTTTTCATCGGCACTTCCAACGAGCTCGGCGCCTTCGAATCAGGCCTCGTTGCAGGCTTCCTCGGTCCTGTCGTCTCCGTCGTCTCCGGTGGAATCGGCACGCTTCTCGTCGTCGCCGCAATCGCGTGGCTGTTCCCGCAACTGCGCAGCTACGGACGGCTGGATCAGCCCGCACACTAGGGACCGATTCATCTGTAGCGGCGGTCTATGACCGCCGACAATGCTGCAGGCCTGAAGATCGCCGGCGCTCATAGAGCGCCGCTACAGTAAGGAGGCGCTTCGCGCGTCGTTAGCCGCAGATGAAGGTCATGGAGTCGGACCAGTCGGTGTAACCCAGCCGGCCTAACGCGCGGACCTGGAACGCATAGGTCGCACCGGGCGTCAGATTGCTGATCGTTGTTTTCTTCGGGCTGGTCAGCGTTTGACTCGTCCATGCGCCGGGCGTACCGCCATTACCGAGGACGGCAAAGTGCACGTCGTAGCTCATGGCCTTCGGAATCGGCTTCACTTTAACCACGATGTCCCCGGCCTTCGGGCCACGGTCGATGTACTCGAAGGTTGCCGGAGGCAGCGGCTGCGGCGCCGTGCGTGTCGTGGAAGCCGCGACGAATCCGCTGGTGTTAAACTTCGCCATGTCGCCGTCGCAGGCTGCCTCGACGTAGTGTCCGAGCTGCTTGTACATCTTCATCACGACCTCGCGATGTTTCTGCTTCGCGCTGATGGCTTTCCTGCCTCCATCCGCCGCGTCCGTCACCAGAACGGTCAAGGTGTCGATGGCCGTTTTGAACGTGGGCATATCCACCGGTGGATTAGGGAAATTCGTATTACCGTTGACCCGGTCGTGGACCGTGTTCAATTGCTTTAGGAACTCGGCATCCGAGATTTTCTGGACACCGACTACTGCTTTAATTGTCTTTGTTTTTGCCATACACACTTCTCCTGAGTCGTTTGTTTGTCGAAATTCCGGCCGTGTCAGGAATAACATCGGAAGGAGCCGGCCGGATTGAGACCTTCCTCCCGAAACGTTGTCAGATCGGGTTTTCCAGGCCGTCGATCCAGGCGCGAACCACGCCTTTGCAATTGGCCAACACGCGTTCGCCCGCAGGTGTTCTTCCGCTCCGCAGAAAAGTGTTGCATTGTGTCATAGTGTTATAGTTAACTATAACACTATGACGATGCGGAAAAAGTGACCCGCCAGGAAACATGAAGGAGAAAACTATGAGAGCAGTGCGTTTGATTCTTTCCGTCGCTTTGATGTCGCCGGCCACGGTGGCCGTTGCACAGTCCGATGTTCACAAACACGAATCACCGGCTCAACCGGAGCCGGCACCGCTATCCGAGGCGCAGAAGTCGTTCGCGTTAATGAAGACGTTCGCCGGAGAATGGGAAGGTCCGGTGAAAACGGATATGCCGATCGCAGCGGGCATGGATGGGGTTCCGGTTCATGTCACGATGCGTGTGACCTCACGCGGGAACGTGGTGGTGAACGAATTTCAGGAAGCCAACACTCCGCTCGATCCGGCGAAGTACGACCATCCGGTGACGATGTTTTATTTGGATTCGAACCAGCTCAATCTGGTTCATTATTGCGACGCCGGCAACCGGCCGCACATGACCGGTAAGATGTCGGCGGACGGAAAGACTGTGGAATTCGACTTTGCAGACCTCGGTGGCAGCGACAAGAACGGACACATGCACCACGCCATCTTTACGGCTCTCGACGAGAACCGTCACACCGAGGAATGGACTTACAAGCTACCCAACGGGCAGACCGTTCATGCGCGTTTCGATCTGCGCCGCGTAAAGTGATGGAGGAATTTCCGCCAGCTTCGCGACCGTGTGGTGGCGATGATCCTCGACGGCGTGTTGAAGGAAGGCGACCCTCTGCCTTCCGTGCGCAAGGTGGCGGCGGAATTTCGGGTGAATCCGCTCACGGTTCTCAAGAGCTATCAGGAACTGGTCGACGAAGGTCTTGTGGAATCCAGGCGCGGTCTTGGGATGTTCGTCGTTGAAGGAGCGCGCAACCTCCTGCTCGACGGTGAGCGCCAGCGGTTCCTCGAGGAAGAATGGCCGCGGGTTCAGGAGGTCATCCACCGGCTCGGACTGAGCGCCGACGACTTGCTCAACAACGCGCCACGCCGTTCCAAACCCAGGAAGAAAGGAAGCGGCTGAGGCTTATGGCATACATTGAAGCCCGCGGCCTGCGTAAGGCTTTCGGCAGGAAGGTCGTGCTCGACGGCGTGAACCTGCGGGTGAACGAGGGCCGCATCGTCGGACTGATTGGGCCAAATGGCGCGGGCAAGACAACAGCGCTCAACGCAATTCTGGGACTCACGCCATACGAGGGAGAACTGAAAGTGCTTGGTCGTGAGCCGTGGGCCGCTCGCGACCGCCTCATGCGTGAGGTCTGCTTTATGGCCGATGTCGCGGTACTGCCGCGCTGGATCCACGTTTCTCAGGTTCTGGATTATGTTGAAGGAGTGCATCCGCGTTTTGATCGTGCGAAGGCGGAAGCGTTTCTGGCCAGGACAACCATTGGACACGACAGCACGGTTCGAACACTCTCGAAGGGCATGGTGACCCAGCTCCACCTGGCGATCGTGATGTCTATCGACGTACGCCTGCTCGTCCTCGATGAGCCGACGCTGGGCCTCGACCTTCTCTTTCGGAAGCAGTTCTATGACTCGCTGATCGGCGACTACTTCGATGGCAGCCGCACGATCCTGCTCACCACGCATCAGGTAGAAGAAGTCCAGCACATGCTGACCGATGTGATGTTCATCGACCGCGGCCGCATCATCTTCGACAGCAGCATGGCGGAAGTCGAAGCACGCTATCGCGAAGTCGCGGTGCACCCGGAACAACTCGCCGCAGCGCGCGCCCTCGGTCCGGTTTACGAGCGGGAGGGGATCGGCCGGAGCATCCTGCTGTTCGACGGAGTGGACAGGCAGAGGCTTGTGGGTTTGGGCGAAGTGCGCACTCCCAGCCTTGCTGACCTGTTCGTTGCTGTAGTCGGTGGCCGCGCACGACTGGAAGCAGGAGCCGTGGGATGAGCCGGCCGGATATCTCGATCATGTGGCAACTCTACTGGTCGGTACGACGAGAGTTGTGGGAGAACCGTTCTATCCTCGTGGCACCTGCAGCGGTCGGGGTGCTGATTATCATCGGCTCTGCCATCAGCGCATTCCGGCTTCCGGGCAGAATGAACGCGCTCGACCCTTCGCAGCACCACGAGGTTATCGAGCAGCCGTATGAGTTCGCTGCGCTGCTGCTCATGTTCATTACCCTTGTCATCGCCTTCTATTACTGCCTCGAAGCGTTTCAGAGTGAGCGTCGCGATCGCAGCATATTGTTCTGGAAATCACTACCGGTGTCGGATCACACGACGGTGGTCGCAAAGGCATGCGTTCCGCTGCTCATCCTGCCGCTCGTCACTTTCGCGGCGACTGTAGTCACGCACGTTTTCATGCTGTTGTTCGGCTCTGCGTGGCGCGTTGTTCCCGTGCTGCCGATGTGGACGGGTCTGTTCTTCCACCTCGTCGCCGGCCATGGCCTCTGGTATGCGCCATTCTATGGTTGGTTACTCCTCGTCTCCGCCTGGGCGCGGCGAGCCCCCTTGCTTTGGGCGACGCTGCCGCTTCTTGCCCTTGGCCTGGTCGAAAGGATCGCTTTCAACACGTCGCACTTTGCCTTCCTCTTGCTAAGCCGATTCGCGGGAGCGCCGGCGGAGGCAAGAGTTGCGAATCCGATGTCAATGACCACTGCCGCCCCAATGCAATTCTTGAACAGTCCTGGCTTCTGGCTTGGGCTGGCGTTTTACGTCGCATGCCTTGCTGCCGCTGCGCACCTTCGCCGGGAGCGTGGTCCGGTTTCCTGATATCCCGTTAAGGTTCTGAAGCCGGCTTGCGTGGTCGCCTCAGCGCGATGCCTGCTCCCGCTGTTGTTGCGCCTCGCCCAGCCACTGCGCCATCTTCTCGTCGTGCGCAGCGTAATATGCCCACCCCCGGGCGTCACTGTTCCAGCAGTTCGGATTCCTCGGCGTCGTCTCGACTGTCGTGAGCCGGGCCAGAGGGCCCGGGCTGGTTCTGGTCCTGTGCGATTCCTAGAACGTGTACCTGAAACCTATCTGAGCCTGACGCGGGAACCCGCCGCCGCCGGCCAGGTTCGTCAACACGAGGAAGCTGCTGGGTAGCCGCCGATCCGAGTTTGCGGTGATTGGATTGTCGAAGTTCACGCGGTTCGTGATATTGAAAATGTCCAGGAAGAGCTCGATGGCCTGGCTTTCTCGCACCCGACCCCGCCAGCCGGTGCGCAGATTGAGCTGGAAGGAGTCGGGGCCGATGGCGCCGTTGCGTCCGCCCTTGTACTTCACGTCCTGCATCGCGTTCAACGCGGTGCCACTGTAGGTGCCTGACGGCACCGGGTCGGTCAGCTCGCCGTTCTGGTTGGCGTCGTTGCTGCTGTCGTAGATCGAGAACGGCGCACCGCTCAGATACGACAACCCGCCCGACAGCGTCACCCCGCGGGTCTTCGGGATCTCCAACCGGCCACTGATCTTCAGGTTGTGCCTGCGATCCACGCCCGACGGTCCATACCACTGGTCCAGATTCAGATTGGTCAGGTACTGGAATGTGTTGCGGTCGGCCTGGTTTTCGCCCGTCCCCCGCGACTTCGACAGCGAATACGAGATTCGGCCGGCCCAGTTTTTCGAGTACCGCTTTTCAAGCGAGAGGTTCAAGGCGTCGTACTTGGACACGCCGGTGTTTTCCATCACCCAGACGCGTTCGTTGTAGCGCTCGCCCAGCACACCGAAGGCGTCTACGCGCGTGATCGGGCCAGTCCGGCTCGTGTTGGCGCGCAGCATTGGATTCAGGTTGCGCGACAGGAACATGTCCTTGTTGTGCATATGGATGTAATCGGCCTGCACGGCAATCGACCTGCCCAACTCGCGGCCGTAGCCGACGGTTACCTGGTGCGCGAACGGCTGCCGCCGGTCCGGCGAATCGAAAATCACGACACCGTCGTTGCGGAGAAGCGCTCCTGACGGATAGATCTGATTGAGAAGGGCGCGGTTCAGGAACGGTCCGTTCACCAGGAACGGGTCGGTCGGGAACCGGCCGGCGGTCGGGCCCGGGTCGACGGTGTCGTTCGGGAAATTGACCTGGGCCG
The DNA here is from genome assembly GCA_003223895.1 of Acidobacteriota bacterium. Lineage (GTDB taxonomy): Bacteria > Acidobacteriota > Terriglobia > 20CM-2-55-15 > 20CM-2-55-15 > 20CM-2-55-15. Next base: position 7,559 of record QHXD01000055.1, on the reverse strand, counting down.
ACGAGGTGTACTTGGGGAACTCAATCGTATCGTCGACGGCCCCCAAGATGGTCCGGTTGTAGAAGATCCCATAGCCACCGCGGATGACCGACTTGGCCGCGTCGTTGAGCGCGTGGGTGATCCCAATGCGCGGCGCAAAGTTGTTCTTGTCCACCGGATACTTCTTATTGTTCGATGGGAACAGCGGGTTGTCCGTTTCGTCGAGCGGGATTAGCTCGAGGTCGTAGCGAAGCCCAAGGCTCAGCGTCGTGCGGCCTCCCATTTTCCACTTATCCTGGGCGTACGCCTCGTACGTGTGGTTCTTGATGAACTGGTTGTACGTCCCTAACCGGATACTGAGACGTTCGGGATACGTCCGCGGGTTCGCCGGGTCGAACGGCAAGTCGGTGTTGAACGCGAACGTGCCGTTACTATTGATCTGAGAGACCCGCTTGAGCCCCGTGTAGTTGTACCGCACGCCGAACTTCAGCTCATGGTCTCCTTTCTTTCCAGGGACGAACCAGGAGTAATCGTCCTCGATCTGGTAGTTGGAATCCCAAGGGCCCTGCGCTTCGGTGCTGGCCTGGCCCCGGAAGCTCGTGTAGTTAAGCTGCGGCGGACAGAGGGCCTGATTGCCGCGGGCTTCGTCCCCGAACTTGAAGCCCTCGCGGCCGCCGGCCGGGCCTTGTTTGCGGAAGCACTCGTTCCCGTGCCACCAATGTTCCCATGTCCTCGCCACTCGGAGGGTGTTGACGCGGGTGTTGCTGAGTACGCTGGTCAGCGTGCCGACTGCCGTCTGGTCCAGATCGGTTTCATCCTGATAGGATTGCAACGTTCGACGATCGCCCCCGATGGTGTACCACTGCGGCGCCACTTCGCGGAGCCACCGGACTGCCCAGCTATGGGTGCGGTTGATCTGGTGGTCGAAGCGAACCAGCGTGTTCCAATCGGTGCGATCTTCAGCGATCGAGAAGTTGTATTGCGGCCGGGTTGGAAAAATTCCTGTCCGGTTCGGGTTGTCGACCTGCCGCTCGAGACTGAAGAAGAAATGTGCCTTGTTCCGAACGATCGGGCCGCCGATCACGCCGCCCCAATCGCGCTGGGTAGTCGTCGGTTTCTCCAAGTTGTTCTGTTTGACGAGAAAGTCTTTGGCCGTCAACCGGTTGCTCACGAAGGATCCAAACACTACACCTTTGAACTGGTTGGTTCCGGCTTTCGTGACGGCGTTGATGATGGCGCCACTGGCGCGGCCGAACTCCGCATCGTACATGCTGGTCATGACCTGGAATTCCTGAATGGCTTCGAGCGGCGTGCGCACCTGTGCGCCCGCGCTGGTCCCAAGCGCGTCGTCCGCGTTGTAACCGCCGTCGACCGAGACGTTGTTGTTCTGAGACGTCTGACCGGCTGCGACAATCGTGTCGTTGCCCATCTGATTCGAGGGCGTGAACACGACGCCCGGCAGGAGCGAAACGATCGCAAAGTAGTTGCGGTGTGTCGCGGGGGTCTCGGCAAGCTCCTCGGTGCCGATGTTGCCCCCGACTCTGGCGCTGGTCGTGTCAATGAGCGGCGACTCGCCGATGACGGTGATGGTTTCCTCAACCACCCCCACTGCCAGCGTCAGGTTGATGGTGAGCGTGGTTCCCACCGGCAGAATCAAGCCACTCCGTTCCATTGTCCGAAAGCCGGGCAGCTTGGCGACCACCCTGTAGCGTCCAGGCGCGAGCTGCGACGCCAGATAGGTTCCCTCTTCGGCGGTAATCACCTCGCGGAAGGTGCCCGTTTCTTCATTGGTCACGACAATCGCGACGCCCGGGAGAACCGCGCCTTGTTCATCCGTGACCTTTCCGGCAATTTCGGCTGTGCCCTGCTGGGCGAGCGCCGGTACTGCTCGTGCGAAAAGCAACGTCCCGACAATCAGTCCGATCCTCAATCTGGACATCTGCCACCTCCTGAGATGGTCCACTTTATCCATCCTCAAAACGTCAAATAGAAGCCGAGTTGTGCCGTCCTGGATTGTCCGGCCACAATCGTCTTCGGGAGATTGAGAGGGTTCTTAGTGCCTCTTGGATTACCGAAGGTAGCCTTGTTTGTCAAGTTGTAAATCTCGAGGTGTAGTCAGCAAACATATGTTGCCCCTCCAGTAGCGCGCGGAAGATCTGAGTTTCATTGCGCGCGTTCATCCGCAGCGTGAATTGGTCATCCGCCAACTTTCGGGAGGAAGGGAAACGCGGGTCCTCCCTTCGACATATGCCTGGGCCGCCGTAGGACCTTGATTGATGGTCTTCTCCAGTTCTGAACAACGATGTTCTTGGTCGTTAAACGTTGCGGATAGCCGGAAAACGCTGCGTATGGCCGTTGAACGGCGGAATTTCGCGGCAAAACGGCGAATATGGCCGCGGAACTTTGCGTTTGGAAATTTGTCGATGCGTCGCGCCGTCTTCAAGCCTGCGTCCATGGGTCTGATCAATGAGTCAGTGTCAAGAACCTCTCGGCGTGCCCGTCTTATCGACATCGCGCGAGCTGAAGACTAGGGTCCCTGCGGGTTTTTCAGCGTGCCGCGCGCCCGGTCTCCCGCCACCCCCAGCTTTACATAGACCCAATATGTGACACTGCCGATGCCCGCCCGGATTGCGAGCTTCCCGCATGGCACCTTTTATATTTCTTAGCGCGGCCTGTGGCCGCAACCAAAGTTGAGGATTCGGCTGCCGCGCGCTTTCAGCCATCAGCTTTCAGCCTTCGGTGTTATTTTTGTAACTTCTCCGCGTTCGCGGAGAAGTTACAGATAAAGAATCTATGCTCTGCTCTATGCTCTCAGACGTTCTTTGAGCGCCCGCGATTTTTTGGGAATGGGATGATCATCGTAGAGCAAGCTGCCGATGAGCTTGTCAGCCATGCAGATATTTTAGCCACGGATTAGGCCGATGACTCGGATTAATCTGTGTGCCCCGGATCCGCTGCCCGCCTCTGTTCCTTTGCCCCTGTTCCTTTCCTTGACCCTTTCCTGCTCCACGATATAGATTTTCCCCACTTTTGGATTACCAATTTGGTGAGGAGAGTGGGATATGACAAGAAAGTGTACATACGCTTTAGCCGTGTTGCTGTGCGTGTTCCTTTCCGTCAACGGCTTCGCTCAAACCAGTAATGCTACGGTCGGCGGAACCGTGGCCGACGCTACCGGAGCTCTGATTCCGGGCGTCACCGTGACTGCCACGAATACCGGTACCGGTATCGTGACGAAAGTAGTTACCAACGAGTCCGGCGCTTATCAATTTGCCGCCTTGCAGCCGGGCGCCTACAAGGTGAGCGCGGAACTCCCTGGGTTCCAAATTCAAACCTTTACGGATGTTCAACTCGGTGGCGCTCAGCAGGTTCGCATGAACTTTACCCTGCAAGTGTCGGCGGCAGCTGGAACGAATGTGGAGGTCACTGTTGCCGCGGACACCGTCCTGGCAACATCGTCCAATTCAATCGGTACGATTCTTCCCGAGTATAAAGTTCGCGATCTGCCGACAGTCGCCGGAAATGTGTTCAATATCGTGCAGAACATGGCTGGTGTGCAGCGCGATCCGGCCACCGGCATCTTCGGTTACATAGCGGGTGGACGTCTCGGCGATGTGAATACAACCCGCGACGGCGTGAACGTGAACGATGGACGGTACGAGAACGGCGCGTGGTCGGTCGTTTATACCAGTCCCGATTTAGTTGAAGAGGTAAAGGTCATCGTCGCGCCAGTCGACGCGGAAACCTCGCGTGGGTCTGGCCAGGTGTCCATGGTCACTCGCTCTGGAACGAACCAACTTCGCGGGAGCGTTTTTTGGAATAATCACAATTCTGCACTCGATGCGAACGATTGGTTCAATAACCGATCCAATCTTTCGAAGAGCTATGACAACCGAAACTCCTACGGCGCCCGCCTCGGTGGTCCCATTGTCAAGAATAAGACCTTCTTCTTTGCACTGTTCGAAGGTCAACGCGATCTCAAAAAGACGCAGGCCGCTGGCATTACTTTGACAGATTACGCGAAGGCCGGCATCTTCCGGTACTGGCCCGGCGTCGATCCGGCCAACGCAGGCACGTCGAATCCCAGTGTCGACATCTTCGGGCGTCCTGTGGTTCCGATAGGCGCAAACACTAGCTCGCTTGCCGATCCGACTCAGCCCGCAGCTATAGGCTTGTTCGGCTCCTGCTCATTTAAAGGCGCTCCGGTCGCCAATTGCAGAACGTTTAGTGATACTAGTCGAACGTCAATTTCGAACGCGCCATTCCTCCAGGAAGAATTGCGGCGGATGCCATCTCCGAACCAGTTCACCTCGAACGGCCAACTGAATCCTGATGGGCTCAATACAGGGCTTATCCGGTTCACGCGCCGGCAGGATGGCCTCGACCAGACCAATGGAAACGGCGACGAAGTGGACCGCGACCAATACAATCTACGTATCGATCACAACTTCAATTCCAAGCAGAAACTCAGTCTCATCGGGACGAAGGAAAAAACGTGGGGTACGGCGACTCAGGCTGGACTGAGGGCGTGGCGGGACGCATATGACGGCTTGGCTGTGAAGCGGCCCTTTGTCTACAGCATTCAGCTCACATCCACGTTAACGAATAATCTTCTGAACCAACTGCGGCTCAGCAAGAGAGCATCGGACAATTGGCAGTGGGGCTCTGCGGATCGTGGTGACGCTATCGGCGCTGAAGCCCGAAAATTGCACCCAACCGCGAACGGCATTCCGTACCAGGTTCAGTTTGCAACGACGGCCGGCGGCACAGTGGCACTGCCCCAAAGGCTCCCGCCATTCAGCAATATCGGAGGATTCGGGCGCTGGCGAGAGGGCATCAACCCGATGAGGAGCATCGGTGATGACCTGAGCTGGACCGCGCGCAGGCACGCCTTCAAAGTCGGTGTGGAATGGCGGCGCCAGGAATCGAACGGATTCAACGATCCTAATTACGACCCTGTGGCGCAACTCGGTGCCGGTGCTAACTCGCTCGTGACCGGGCTCGATGGCAATGCATTTCCGGGCTTGTCCGGTAACGCAACCACAACGGCGCGAAATTTACTCTACGATCTCAGCGGCTCCGTTAATGACATCCGGCAGGCCTTCGGAGTCGTCAGCGCGCAGGACACAACGCTAGTGGGAACTCCGACAATCCGTAACAACCGGCATTGGAATTACCAGAGCGAAATGAGCGCGTACTTCAAAGATGACTGGAAATTCCGTCCGGATCTCACCTTGAACCTGGGCATCCACTATGAATATTACGGCCAGCCCTACGAGCACAATGGATTGGCGGCCCGCGTCGTCGGTGACGAGAACACCTTCAGGAACGTTACTTGTACGCAACAAATCGGAGCGCTGAATTCCTTCTATAGCAACTGCAGCAATCTCGTCCAAGTGCAGTTTGTAGGTAAGAACTCGACGCACCCAGACATTCTCACCAACCTCAAAGGTAACGACCTGAACAACTTTGCGCCTTCGGTGGGTCTCGCATGGAACGTGCCTTGGTTTGGAAAAGGCAAGACGGTCATTCGTACAGGCTACGGAATCGCTTATGAGGGGGCGCTGCGCAACTTCATCAATGTGGATAGCGTCACCGGCGCAGTGCCAGGTATCAACCTCACAGGGTCCAACAACAACGGCTTGCAGTACGTTGTGCAGAATTACACCACGCTCTCAACCGTATCGCTGCCGATTCCATTCCCGACGGGAACTCCGACAACTGCGCCTTTCCTGGTTCCGACAACGGATCGGTCGCTGGGGATCACAACTTATAGTCACGTTTCCCCCTACACCCAGAACTGGAACTTCGAAATCCAGCGCGAAGTGGCAAGGAATACGACTGTCGAAGTCCGTTACATAGGCACAAAGGGAACGAAGCTGTGGGGCCAGATCAATCTGAACTCCGTCGATGTCGCCCGCAATAGGGACTTGTTCAATGCGCTACTCATTGCTCGGGCGGGCGGCGAGTCCCCTCTGCTCGACACGCTATTGATGGGAACAACTTTCGCCGGTGGCACGACGAGGGTCAACGGAACGACTCTCACGGGAGCAGGCGCGCTGCGCACTAGCACCACCACAAGCGCGAATCTGGCCAATGGAGCATTCGGGGCCGTCTTGAACACGCTGAATACGTCAAGCACAGGTGTGACGCTGCCTGCAGGGCTTAACTCGGCAGGCTCGGTTCTTCGCCAGAACGGGTTCCCGGACAACTACATCGTCGTCTCTCCTCAGTATTCGGCCGTGAACATCGACGGCAACAACGCTAATTCCAGCTACAATGCCCTGCAACTGCAGTTCAATCGGCGTTTGTCGCACGGCTTCTCCGGCACTGCCTCTTACACCTGGAGTAAGGCTTTTGGTCTTGGTTCAACCGCTCCGAACACAGCAATCGACCCGAGCCATTTTCAGGTCAAAGGCCTACAGACCGTGGATCATAAGGGCCAGATCACGGCAAACGCGACTTACGAGCTTCCCTTCGGAACCGGGCACTTCCTCATGGGAAATGCTCCAGGCTGGCTGCAGAATGTCGTCGGCAAGTGGCAATTGGGCGGCATCTTTAACTTCCTGACGGGACCACCGCTCACTCTTACCACAGGGGTGAACACCATCACGAACCAGGGAGCTAACCCGAGCTTGGTTGGTAGCATCCCGTCCGATTTCGGCAAAATCACAAAAGGCCCGAATGGCATCAACTACTTTGATGGCTATACGGCGCCCAGAGATCCTGGTTACGCGGCCGTAGCGCCCACATGCGCCGACGCCTCGTGCAATACGTTGCGCACCGGTTACACGAACAAGGCGATTATGGGTCCGAATGGCAACATCATCCTGGTGAATCCCCAGCCAGGCCAGCCCGGAACGCTTGGATACACCACTGTCCGCGGGCCCAATGCCATGTTCTTTGACATGGACATGGTGAAACGTTTCAAGATTACAGAAACGAAACAGTTCGAGTTTCGAATCGATGCGGTGAATATCTTGAATCACCCGAATTTCGCCGCACCGAGCGTGAACATCAATAACACGGACTTTGGCGTTATCAGCAGTTTGTTGAACTCTGCCAACAACCTTGGCGGAAATGGCGGCATGCGTAGTTTCGTGTTCAATACCCGTATCAACTTCTGATCTCTATTTCGCGTATCGTCAAACCAAAAGTCCCCTGCGAAAAATTCCAGGGGACTTTTTTACTATAGCGGCCTGGAGGTTATGATGCGTGCAACGATCGTTCTTACGTTGGTTCTTGCTGTCGGCGCGTTTGGCCAAAGCCGGACGTCGAGAACGTTGGACATTTATGTGATCGATGTGGAGGGCGGTAACGCTACCCTCTTCGTATCACCTTCCGGGGAATCGCTTCTCATCGATACTGGAAATGCTGGCGCGGCTGCAGCGCGTGATGCAGGCCGCATCATGTCAGCTGCGAAAGAGGCGGGACTGCATCAGATGGATCATCTGATTACGACCCACTGGCACGGCGACCATTTTGGAGCACGGAGTTTAGATAATGGATGAAGCGAGTCGATTTCTTAGATATGTAATGCCGGGCTTATCGTTTGTCGCCCAGACCATTCTGCTACTGTG
>QHXD01000054.1:16176-16470 GCA_003223895.1 Acidobacteriota bacterium | reverse complement strand
GATGGAACGGATCCGTCGCGGTGACATCGATCCATCGTTCGTCATCAGCCATCGTGTCTCGCTCGACGAAGCGCCACACGCTTACCGGATGTTCCACGATAAAGAAAGTGAATGCACCAAAGTGGTGTTGAAGCCGTAAGAGAAAACGGGAATAGCCGCGTAATTCGCGGCTATTCCCCGTTTTCTTAGGCAGGTTTGTTGCCGGGATCGAAGTGATGGGCCCAGATCGTCTCGCCCGGAGGCGGCGGTTCGTTGAGTGCGACCCAGTAAGTGACGAACTGCTCCACAGTCCTC
>QHXD01000054.1:0-16142 GCA_003223895.1 Acidobacteriota bacterium | reverse complement strand
GCAGTTTGCGCCCAGGCTGTATCCGTTGATCAGATCCTGCTCCTCATTCGACGATGTAAAAATCACGACCGGCACCAGCTTGGTGCGGTAATCCCCTCGCATTCTCCGCAGCACGTCCAATCCGCCCATTTTCGGCAGGTGCAGGTCGATCAACACGACGGCGGGCATATCCTCGGCATTTCTGAATTCGTACTTTCCGAACGTAAGGAGATACTGAAGCGCTTCGAGGCCGTCCTTAATGGTCACGATCGGGTTCGTGAGACCGGTCTTCTTCAAGGCACGAAGCAGAAGAGCTTCGTCATTCGCGTTGTCCTCGACCACAAGGATAGCTCGTGTGTCCATGAGTGCACTTATCCGCAAGATTATCTTGCATGTACACTGCCGAAAGACCTCCCGGCCCTACCGGTAATTGTTCCCGGAACTTGCAGAGATGGCCGGCGCCTGCCCAACGAATGCAGTTACACATCAGCAGCATAGAGCGACACCCCAATGGTAGAGCGATTGCCCTCTCAATTTCGGGGGAAGGGTGCATTCAATGAACAACAACGAAGTCATTGCAATTCTCAACGACCTGATCGAAACCTGCAAGGACGGGCAGGAAAGCTTCCGGGTCGCCGCCGAGAGCATCCACAACAGCGAATTTCGGCGGCTGTTCAACATTTTCTCGCAACAACGCGCGCAGTTTATTTCCGAGTTGCAGGCCGAAGTGCATCGCCTGGGCGGAGAAGCGAGCAAGGCCGGTAAGACGGGGCCGCTGCATCGTACGTGGATCAATCTGAAAACAACCGTCGCGCGAGACGAGGGCAGCGTCATCCTGGAATGCCAGCGCGAAGAAGAAGCTTCGGTCAACGATTATCAGGAAGCCCTGAAGGCCGATTTGCCCTTGGATGTTCAGTACGTCGTCAAGCGGCAGTACATGGATATCAAGGATGCGTATGACCGCATCCGAATTTTGCAGCGCGCTGCATAAAAATAGCAGGTTTCGTGCTAGGCACAGTGTTGATCGTTTTGTTGGTTCTTATGCTGCTTGGGAGATTCTAAAATGGGCAGTCCCGCAAGTGTCCATGGCCATCCAATCCATCCGATGCTGGTGGTGTTTCCGATCGGGCTGTGGGTCTTTTCGTTTATTTGCGACATCGTGTATCACGCCGGGTCCTACAACATTTTCTGGAAGGGCGTTGCGTTTTACACGATGCTCGGGGGCGTCCTGGGCGCCTTGGTTGCCGCGGTCCCGGGTTTCATCGATTACCTTTCACTCAGCGATCGGCGGGTTAAGAGAATCGCGACCACGCACATGGTCTTGAATCTCATCGTGGTGGCGCTGTTCGTCTTCAATCTTGGCGTACGCCTCAATGCTTCGCCGGATCTCGAATTGTTCGGTCTGATTTTGTCGATCGTCGGTCTCGGTATCATGGCCGTTTCGGGTTGGCTTGGTGGAAGTCTGGTTTATGTTCACCAGGTTGGCGTAGAGCCTTCAGAAAAACGATGGGCTGCTTAGGAGGCGAGATTGAAGGCGAGAACTGAACTCATCATTGCCGGTGTAGGCGCAGGCGCGGCCGCGGCCGCGGTTACTTACGCGATCAAACGGATCCTCGGCGAGAAGCGGTTTCGCACGATGCCCTATGGCTACGGCATCAAGTTGAAGAGGGCGATCACGGTGGATCGGCCTCCCGAGGATCTCTACCAATATTGGCGAAATCTCGAAAACGTTGCGGCATTGTCGGGCGGCCTCCTCTCGATGAAAATCATCGATCGGACGCGTTCCCAATGGACGCTGCTGGCGCCGGGCGGAATGGAACTTCGGTGGACGGCGGAAATCATGGTCGACCGCCCGAATAAAATGATCGGCTGGCGGTCGATTGGCCGCGGTGATATTGATAACGCTGGTTACGTGCGGTTTGAATGTGCGACCGGCGGCCGGGGGACTGTGATGCGTGTGGCGCTTCAGTACAATCCCCCGGCCGGCAAGCTAGGTGCAATGCTTGCAGCCGCGCTTGGTGAGAAGCCGGAAAGCCTGATTGAGCAAGCCTTGCGGCGATTCAAACAATTGATGGAGGCCGGTGAGATCCCCAGGATTGAATCCGTGGAGACCGCTTCAGAGGACTCATTCCCCGCGAGCGACCCACCCGCCTGGACCGGAACTACAGGCCCGCGCGGATAGGCAACTAATTACGCAGCAGGCGCGGCACGCCGCGCCTGGCTCACCACGATGACTCGATTGCGGATGCTGTGACCGTTTATTCGTGAAATGGCGTCAAGCATCTCCAGATCATGTGCAATCTCCACGTACGCAAACGATGGAGACACACCCGCAATAACATCTCGAACCAGACGAACCGATTGGACGGAGAATCCAAATGATTCAACCCAATGGGATAATTCGGATTCCGAACAGTCGTGAGGGACATTCATCAGAAACAGGGAAGCCATGAGTTACCTCCTGTCTGCCGGACAGTCTAGGCTGGATGCGGAAAAGAGGGAATAGGTAAATGTCCTACGTGGCTAAAGCCCCAGTGCAGAACGGGTTGCGGGGCCAACGAACCCGTCCGGCTTGACCCGGAACGTTGCTGGAACTGGCGGACTTGTGCCTCGCATCGTCACCGATCATTAGAGGCGTTTCCAGTTTCAAGACGCGAGTTTGCTCCGTTTCCGCCGAGACTCGGATCGGTAGGCCCGTCAGAAGCTCCTCATTGATCAGAATACCGCGCACCGTCAGAGGCAGTTCGAGATTCCATTTGGCATCCCGGATCAACCTGGCAAACGAATCCATTCGATAAACCGTCTTGTGCAGCAATTCATTGGCATGCGTCGCGAGCCAATCGCGTCGCGTTTCGACATACCGCGAGACCCATGCCTGTTCTCCAAGCTTTTCAACGTCTCCAAGCGCAGCATTCGTCTTGTTGCGAACCAGATCCCATGACCCGTGAATTCGGCTGTCATATGCGACGGCTGTGCCGAGACCGGTGGAGAGGTGCGCGTTCGGCGCCGAGAGAAGACTCGGCGCCCAATACACACGATCGAAAAACTCGTCCTGCGTGTTGTGCATGACCGGGTCATCGCCTGCATCTTTCAAGAGCTGGCGAAACGAGGCATCCTGATCGAGACTCAGATCCCGGCTGGCCAGCCGGTCCAGGAAAGGGCGCAGCGCACCCGCGGATTCGGCGCCTGGGGTATCGCAGTAGGCCGTAATGAGCAGATGAAGATTCCCGCTGGCAAGAGTGGTTTGCGAGCGGCCGTATGTCAGGTGGCCTGAATCGCCCGCCAGAAGGGTGACTGCTCCGTAGTTTCCCTGCAGTCTTCCGGTCTCGAAAATGTTCACGATCGCCTGTGCAGTCTTCTTCTGAAGGCCGCTGATTTCTGTTTTGGGTTGTGGCCTCATGTTTTACCTCGGGTGAGCATACACCTCCGGCCTGGTCCGGACCGGAGTGATCCAGGTTTTTCGGGAATTTGCGGCGATTGCCGTGCCCTGTAGCTATAATTCCGCTATGGCCCGTGGTTGGGAAAGCAAGGCTGTCGAGGATCAGATCAGCGCCCGGGAAACTGGACTCGAGTCCGCAGCAAAGCCGGTGTTGACGCCGAACGAGCGTGCCCGGATAGCAAAAAAAGAAGGCTTGCTATTGGCACGTGCCCACACGTTGAACGGTCTCGAATCCGCTCGTGATGAGCGATATCGCCAGCAACTGGAACGCGCTCTGGCCCACCTCGACTCGCAATTGTCAGAACTATAGCGGCGGTCTATGACCGCCGGCGCTCATACAACGCCGCTACAGTGTGCAACTAGAACCCATACATGTGTTCGTCCGGATGAATGACGGTTTCCTGCCAATCCAGCAGGGCGGCCGCGGCTTCGAGGGTTTCCGCCTGACCGTCGCTCACCATTGTTTCCAGCACTGCCCGTTGTTCCGGCGAAAGATTGTTCTGCGCCAATGCCTGCGCCCAGCTTTTGATTCCCTCGCTCATCGCGCCTCCTGAAGAGCCAGCCTGATGCCGAGACCGACAAAGAGCAGACCCGTAACCCGCCGTACGGCACGAAAGATTCCTGAGCGTCCACGTATGGTTTTCGAGACGCCCGACGCAACGGTCGCCAGGATAAGGCACCACAAGGTTCCGGTAAAGATGAATACGCAGCCGAGAAACAGGAATGGAAGTGGACTGGACGCCTGGGACGGAGCCACGAACTGCGGCAGAAATGCCATGAAGAACATCGCAACTTTGGGATTGAGAACGTTGGTCATCAAACCTTGCCGGTAAATCGTCCACAGATCCGCGTGCGGTACCTCGCCGATATCGCCGGGCTCTTCGGAGTCCTTGCTCAGGAGCAACTGCGCTCCGAGATAGATGAGATACAGAGCGCCCGCCCATTTCACCACATTAAAAGCAAACGCGGAGGCAACCAGGATCGCCGAAAGCCCAAAGGCCGCGGCCGTCGTGTGAACGAGGCATCCCGTGCTGATTCCAAGCGCAGAAAGAAGGCCGGCTCGCCGCCCCTGCGCAATGCTTCGTCCGATAATGTACATCGTGTCGGGCCCGGGCATCAGATTGAGCGTGATCCCCGCGAGCAGGAAGATTACAAAGTCATGCGTTCCGAACATGGTTCTCCATCAGGATAATTTAATCAGGGCTCGACGAGTTTACGATTGTGCGCTGCCAACCTCAATTAATGTTAGCTCGGGAGGGGCCCAGAATCTAACGGGCGGGGCGTGGCGGCCTTCCATTCCAATACCGCGGTTCACGTAGAGCCAGGTATCCCGCTCCCGAAACAGACCGGACTCATAAGTCTTTCCGTACTTGGATAACGTCATCAATGCCCCGTAAATCGGTAGTGCGACCTGGCCCCCGTGCGTGTGCCCGGCGAGGTACAAATCCACCTCGCGCTCGGCGACTTCTTTAATCAGGTCGGGGTAGTGATAGAGAAAGATCTTCAAGGCATCGGGCGGAATTCCTGTCAGCGCTCGGTCCAGGCTGTTTCTGTTATTGGCGGCCAGGCCGGCGATCCAGATCTGCAGACCTCTGATTTCGACTTTTACAGACGTGGCGTTCAGTTCATGGGCGCCGGTTCCGGCAAAGAGTGGGAACTCCCTCGAGAACCCCGTGTCCCAGTTTCCCTTCACGACGAAGGTGGGGGCAATCGCGGCGAGTTCAGTCAGGCAGTTTTGGAATACGGGCAAGCCTTCTCGTGAGTTGATGGCATCGCCGGTGAAAACGATGATGTCGGGATGTTCGGCTGCGATGGCCAGTGGTAAGCGCTGTTCCAGGCGAGGCTGTGGATCGCTGTGAGTGTCGGAGATGTGAGCGATTCTGAGTGCGCCGAAATCTTTGGGAATTTTCGAACTGGTGATCTTCACACGGGAAACTGTCAAGCGGTACGGCTCGATGAAGTATCCATACGCGAAGCACAGAAGCCCAATGCCTGCGAGTGCCAGGACAAGTCGATCAGGCCATCTCGAGATCGGCCGTTTCCGCACGAACCGCTTGAAAAGAACGCGACCAGCGAGGGTGTAAGTCGTCACGACGACGGCGAGAAAAACCAGGACGCCAATCTGTTCGGTGAAGGTCATACGGAGGAGCGCATGAGTTCGGATGAGAACTGAGAATTGATTAGTGAATAGTGATTAATGCGCTTGGTAGATGGGAAATCGGATGATTTGGTCAAGCGCATTAATCACTATTCACTAATCAATCCTCAATTTTCATCCGAAACAGCATCAGTATCCCAGCCGAAGCATCCCCTCCTTCGTTCCATTCACCGAGCCTTGTGTGAGCCATTCGAGCGATGCACGGAACAATATCAGATGGTTCTTTTCCCACATTGCGTTGTGGGAAGAGCATCCGAGATCGATGAATACCTTCTGGCGCGCGCCAAGATCGGTGAACAGATCTCGTACACGCTCGGGAGGGACCTGTTTATCGTGAACGCCCGTAACCATCAGTGTTGGGATCTGCGTTTTCCCCACCATCGCTGTGGTCCAGCCCCAGTTCGTCACCTGGGGCGCGCGTCGTACGCCGCTGCCCCACGTGGCGCCGACAGGATCGGATTCGAGCATTTGCGACCAGACGGACTCCAGGGCTTCCGGCTCATATTGCGCGGGACAACCCACTTGCCGGTCCCAGTTCGCGATGAATTCGTCGCGCGATTGCGTGTTCATGGTTGCGCCTTCGGCCGGAAGCGTGGCGGGCGGCGTGGCGGCAGTCATCCGGTTGTATGCGGGCGCCAGCAGTACCAGCTTCTGAACCTTGTCCGGATGCTGCGCGGCATAGCCTCCGGCGCGTGGCCCGCCGAGCGACCACGAAATCAGACTTACGCGGTCTACATGGCGCAAAGCCCGTACATAATCGACCGCGGCGCCGATGTCGTCCCAGTCGGACGCGATCGTCGTCATCTGCCGCGGATAGCTCGGAGCGCACGGTGCAGGGATGAGGCTCGGAATGAAGCCCGCCTGCTGCTCCCTGGTGAGATTACAGGGATCGTTCATCGCGGGAGGCCGTGTGGAGCGGCCGTAACCCGTAGCGTCCATCGAGAACACGTCGAAACCCGCACGAGCCAGATATCCCATCCAGCTGTAATCCCGCGCTGGGACGTCGAACGCCACTTCCGCCGGCGTGCCCGCACCATGTACGAAAAGAACTACTCGATCCGTGAAAGTCGAGCTCCTCAAAACCGTTCCGGCCTTTGCTTTCTCTCTGACATAGATCTGCGTCGGCTGGCCGGCGATGGAAGGTACAGTGGACTTCACACGAACAAAGTGGTCGATCGTGAGCAATTGCTCGCTGTCTTCTCCCAGCGAGATCCCGATACTGCAGAACACCATCAGTGCGACAAACTTCACAATTTGGTTTCTTTTCATGTGGACTCCTGCTCAGTCCGCTTCATTGACGTCTGACTGGTTGCCCGTTTGTGTGGACTGGAGCGATGATCCGAACCTTCTCCAGATCGATTGAGTACTCGCCCAGATCCGTCTTCCCTGATAACTTCATGCGGCCCTTGGAAACGAGAGTCGCAGATATTTTCGCTCCACTTCTAGGGACGAGCTCGACCTTTAACCTCGGTGCTGTTCCTGATTCATCCTTGCCCGTAATTGTCAGGGTCTCGATGTTCGTCCACATTGCCACCACAACGGCTTCTCCCTGTTGGACCCGAATCCCCTCTGTCTCCCTGTCATTGGTGAACGCGCCGTAATCGACGAAAACCTCATGCAGCAGAACAACGCTGTTGCCGACGTCGGTGACCCTGAGGTCCGTCGCAAATGCCGGCGCCGCCAACAAACAGAATGCGAGAAGCACAATGCTGCCGGCCCAATTCCAATTGAGATGCATGGTCCTCTGAAATCTCCCCCGGAGCACAAGTGTACGCCAGTTTACATTCCCTTCAGTGTTTCTTCCAGGCGCTGAGTGGCTTCTTCGTAGGCTGCGCCGGCCGGGAATTCGAGCGCCTTGCCGATCGAAACATGAACTGGCCCGCGGCGGGGCCAGGAGTCGTGGATCGAATAGATTTCGTAAAGGCCGGAGAGCCGGATTGGCACGATATTCCGACACCGGGCCGGAACGTCTTGATCTGTCCATCGGGCGTTCGCAGTCCTTCCGGAAAAACAACAGGGCAGTAGCCGCGGCTGACGAGATCGCCCGTGTATCTAAGCGCGCGTCGAGTTCCGGACATTTGTTGCGGCAGTGGATACGCGTTGTAAACAGCACAGGCCAGGAAATAAGAAGCGGTTGCCAGAGCGACCTCCTTCCATGAGTATCGGCGCGGCTCGAAATAAGCCCGGAAATGGTCCTGCATCATTGCGGGAGCAAGACGCTGGCGCCAGCGGTAGGGCAGCGCTGTAAAGATCGCCGGCGCATCAAGGAAGCTGGTGTGGTTTGCGGCAAAGATCACGGGTGGCTGCAGAGATTCGAGATTTTTGAGACCCGTAACGGTCAGCGGTAGTGTGATTCGAAAGAGCGGCAGTCCTATGGCGTGCTGGAGGGCCGTGCGGAACCAGCGCACGGGAACCGATCGAGCCCACTCCGAGAGCGGCGCTTCGGGTTCGGGCGCGGCAGACTGCGGTTGAGAAAGCCATTCTTGAAGCTCGTGAGTGGATGTGAGTTTGGAGAATGCCTCTTCATCCAGATCGACCTGATAACGGTCTTCCAGTTGGGAAAGCAGCTCTACACGCTCCAGAGAAGACATAGCGCTCAGGTCCACCTGGCGCTGGCGCTCCTCCATACGTGGTTCGCTGCCGAGCTGCCGCGCAACCTCCTGCCGTTTGACTTTGAGAGTGGAAGGCGTCCGCGGAAAATCGTCGGCCGGCCAGATCGACCATTCCCGAATTCGCTGATGCGCTTCAAGCCGTTCATTGGCACGGCGAACAAGGGTTGCGGGGTCGGCCGTTGGATCCTTCAGGATCAGGGCGGCATGAACCCGGTCGCCGACACCGACGACGGCGCTGTCGCGAATCTCTCCAAACTCGCGAAGCACGGCTTCCACGTCATCGGGATGCACGTTCAGACCTTCGGGAGTGACGATCACGTCTTTCTTGCGGCCGCGGTAGTAAAGACGGCCCTCGGCATCGATCTCGCCGAGATCGCCGGTGCGAAGCCAACCACCGTCGGTGGTTGTGACGCTTTCGCCGCGGACCAGGATTTCTCCATCAGCAGAGATCACGACGTCCTGGCCGGGCACGACTTTTCCAAGGGAACCGCGCCGCGAGTTGAAAGGATGATTAACGGCGACAACGGGACTGGCTTCAGTGAGGCCGTAGCCCTGGATGACAAGGTAGCCGAGCCGTGACCAGAAATCTTCGATGTCCGGGTTGAGGCGAGCGCCGCCGGAGACGAAAGCCCAGAATTTCCAGCCGAAGCGAGAGTGGATGTCGCGATGACGAAACCAACGGGTCAGCCAGTGACCCTCACGGGGCCGGGTACGGAGATGGAGGCGCTGGATCTCGTTCGTCAAATTTTCCAGAATGCGGGGGACGCAGACGATCACTGTGATGCGGTTGTCATGGACCATTTGGATGATACGGCCGGGATGAGTTTCTGATGTGAACGCGGCGGCGCCGCCGAGAAGAAGTGGAATAAAGATTCCCTGCGACTGGCCGAACATATGGCTCAAGGGGAGAAGATCCAGAATGCGAACCGGCTGAAATGGGCGGGCCCACTTTTTGTACTTCGAGATCTCGGCCTGGAATGGCCGGAGATTGGCGCAGATGTTTCGATGACGATGAACCACACCCTTCGGCTCACCGGTCGTGCCTGAGGTGTAGACGATTTCGACAATGTCGTCCGGTGAAACCACGGAAGGCTCAAAGCCCGTGGCAGATGGCAGGTTCGAGGTCGTGTCGAGAAATGCATTGTCGATGACCAGCGTTGGTTTCGATTCTGCCTTGATACGGCTGACGAGATCCGGAGAAAACCGGTAGTCAACCGGCACCACCTGAATCCCTCGTGCTATGCATGCCCAGAAAGTTGCGACCCATTCGAAGCGATTTTCCGCCCAGATCAGCACCCGCTCGTCTTTGCCGATTCCACGCCGATCGAAGTCGGCAACGATCGTGCTGATTGCACTATACAGATCGCTGTAGGTCGCGACCCATGTACGCAAGCCGTTGGTCCATCGGACGGCTTCGCGGCCTCCCAGCCTTGAGATTTCCTGAAGGAGTCCGGTGAGGGTCTGCATCCTTATCTATAAGGTCTGCTCATGTTACGTGCTGAAAGCCGTCTATTTTAAGGGAGGCTCTTTTATGCGCTCGAAAACTGCCAGAACCCCAATGATTGTAGCGCTCATTCTAGCGCTTGTCGTTGCGGCGTATGCGGATAGCCGCACACAGCTCAAGCCGGGGTGGAATCTCTTTTCCCCCCAGCAGGACGTCGAAATGGGACGAGAGGTGTCGAAGCAGGCTGAAAGCCAGCTTTCGATACTCAATGACCGCCAGGCCACCGCTTACATTGATTCATTAGGGCGCTCGCTGGCCGCACACGCCCCGGGTGAAAAGTATCCGTACCAATTCAAGATCGTGAATGACAAGGCGATCAATGCATTCGCTCTTCCAGGCGGATTCGTTTATATCAATCGCGGAGCCATTGAAGCCGCAGACAACGAGGGGCAGATTGCCGGCGTGATGGCACACGAAATCGGTCACGTCGTGCTTCGGCACGGGACAAATCAGACGTCGAAGGCTTACATCGCCCAGGCGCCGCTTGCGATTCTGGGCGGAGTTCTCGGCAGTAACTCCGTGGGATCCGTACTCGCTCAGCTCGGGGTCGGTTTTGCCACGAACTCGCTTCTTCTGAAGTACTCGCGTGATGCCGAGCGTCAGGCGGACCTGATGGGCACGCAGATTCTCCACGACAGCGGCTACGATCCGAGAGCCATGGTGGACTTTTTCGAAAAGATCCAGGCCGAGAGCAAGGGGCGTGCGAGTGAATTCTTCAGCGATCACCCGAATCCGGAAAACCGAATCGGCTACGTACAGCAGGAAATCGTAAAGCTGGGAGGGGCGCCGCAGTCAGCGCGCAACGATTCGCCGGGTTTCCATGACCTGAAAAGCAGGTTGACGGGAATGGCGGCTCCCACGACGAGATCTGCGTCCGGCAGCAATCGTCCGAGCGATACCCGCAACGGCAACGGCAGGCCCAGTGCGCCGTCGAGCCGCACGGCGGTCTACAGCGGTCAGGACATGCAGCTCAAGTATCCCGACAACTGGCGTCAATACGGCGAAGGAAGCGCCCTAACGCTTGCTCCGGACGGAGGCATCGTCAACAATTCGCTGGCATACGGAATGATGGTCTCACCGTTTGAGCCGCACTACGACCGCTCGGGGCAAATCTCTTTGGAGGAAGCCACGGATCAGTTGATCGATAATATGCGTCGATCGAATCCCAATATGAGGATCACGCGGAGCCACGAGAGCATTCGAGTGAACGGCCAGAGTGCTCTCTCCACGGAGCTTTCGAATGAATCGCCGGCAGGAGGCCGCGAGACCGACTGGGTTGTGACAGTTCTGCGGCCTGACGGAACGCTCTACTACTTCGTGGGCGTCGCGCCGAGCAACGAGTTCAGCCGGTATAACACCACCTTTGAAGATATCCTCGATAGCGTAAGGTTCCGGTAAAACCAGGGAAGCCAGAAGCCAAGAAGCCAGAAGCCAGAATAGGGATTCAGCCATTCTGGCTTCTGGCTTCTTGGCTTCTGGCTTCCTTTGTGTTAATAATCCCCGCACAAAGTAAACCCGCAACATGCTCCGGAGGTTTTTATGGAATGGAAAGATCTGGAGAGGATGACCGTTCTTAAATTGCGCGAGGAAGCTCTGAAGTTTCCGCAAATCGAGGGCGTTCACGGCAAGCACAAAGAACAATTGATGGACGAGCTGGCGCAAATTCTGGGCATCGAAAAACCGCACGCGCACTTTGCAGCAACGGTCGTCCACACGAAGGCCGACCTGAAGAATAAGATTCACGACTTGCAAAGCGAGCGGGACAAGCTGCTCGAGGCGCACGATCACAAGAAGCTGCACGAGGTGCGCCGCCAGATTCATGAGCTGAAACACACGATCCGGAAAATCGAGGCCAAAGCGGCCCACGGATAGACCTTTTGCGGCTGGACCTGGCTTGAATCGAGAAAGCGATCTCGTCAATCCGCGCTGTAGGTGACTTCCACGCGCCGAATCATGAAGCTCGTGACGGCAAGGATCATGGCGGTGAGGAGGAGCAGGCCTGGCACGGAATACCAGGCTGACGTCGGAGCGGTGATGACCGCCAGCGGTCCCCTCGAGACACTCACGGGACAGATCGATTGCAGATAGTGCACGATACTGAATTTCTGCAGAAACGCCGGCAGGAAGAAGTTGAGCCACTCCCAGCCCAGAAGCAGCATCGCAGGCCCTTTGGGATTCTTGAAAAGAAGGGCCGTCAGCATAAACACTGCGCCATAGCCAAGGCACGCCAGCATTACGACAACAATGTATTGCGCCAGATGCTGAAGGCCTTGATCTCCCCAACCTGTCGACGCGAACGCGAGCAGATACGTCGCCACCGTGCTTCCTCCAAACACAGCGGTGCCGGCGATGAGACCCGCCAGGAATTTCCCGGCCGCAAGGACCTCCCTCCGCACA
This sequence comes from Acidobacteriota bacterium, assembly GCA_003223895.1. Classification (GTDB taxonomy): domain Bacteria; phylum Acidobacteriota; class Terriglobia; order 20CM-2-55-15; family 20CM-2-55-15; genus 20CM-2-55-15. Next base: position 4,053 of record QHXD01000054.1, on the reverse strand, counting down.
GGCGCGAGCAGATAATAGTGCAGCGTTTTTTCGAGGATCTCGCCGCGGAAGAGCTGCGTGAAAATTTGGAAACACCCGAAGAAAATCGCAAAACGCAAAAGATAGAACTGAAAAAAAGTAGCGTAGACAGTTTCGAGAAGCTGCCGCCTGTTGAAGAAAGACATACGTACGCCGAAAAGAAGGATCGGCGCCAGGCCCAGCAAATAAACACCAAGCCACCGTCGTGCGAAGACGTACTTTTTCAGCTCGAGCCGGATGATCGAGTCGATCTGGCGGGACCACAGTTGGAAGTTCAAGTTGTTCCTCCATTCGAACCGATGAGGTACTGATAGACCGAATGCACATTCTCATCGGCGGGTGCTATCGCCTCGACGGAGAGTTGGTTTTCAAGCACGATCCGGTTCAGGAGCAAGTAAAACTGATCGGCGTTACGAGTGCTGACCAGCAGGCCCTGGCCGTCCTGATGGATCTTCACTTCCACGACGTGGTCCTGCTGAAAGACGCGTGATGCAATAACAGAAGGCTGGTCACAGCGAATGAAGATCTGCATCGGGTGGTCTTCCATCTCGCTGCGGACGCCTTGAATGTCACCCTCGGCAACGACATAACCATTGCTGAGGATGACCACCTTGTCCGAGATCATGTCCACTTCATGCAGGATGTGGCTCGAGATGATGATGTAGAAACTATCGGCGGCAAACTGTTCGAACAGCGCAATGACTTCCGCTCTCGCCATCGGATCGAGTCCATTGAGCGGTTCGTCCAGGACCAGCACCCGCGGCTGATGACAGATCGCCAACGCCAGCTTGATGCGTTGCCGCATGCCCTTGCTGTAGCCGGCGACGCGGCGCTTTGCCGCATCCCGCATGTTCACGCGGTCGATTGCTTTCCAGGTGAGTTCTTCTGCATCAGCGGCGCTATAGCCGTGGACACCAAGCATGGAGTGGATCAGGTCGTATCCGCTGAGACCTTTGGGAAACGCGTCGAACTGCGAGCAGTATCCGACCAGCCTGTAGAACTCTTCAGCTTGCGAAGCCTCGACGCCCAGGACTCTGACTGTGCCCTTCGTCGGCCACAGAAGTCCCGTCATCAGGTTCATCAGCGTCGTTTTTCCCGAACCATTCGGTCCGACAAGGCTCGTGATGCCCGGACCGATCGACAAGCTGATACGGTTGACGCCCAGCACCTCGCCGTAGAACTTGGAAACCCCGTCGAAGATGATCTGCTGCGCGCTCATCCCCGGACCACCTCGACTGCTCTGATCTTGCGGGCCAGGACCATCATGGAGATCCCACAGAGAACACACATGGCCATCCACGCCGACCACACGGGAACATCACTCACGTATGGGACGTCGAAGAGCCATTTGGAAATCGTCTGGTGAACCGACCGCAGGTCGATCAGCGACCCCCACTTTGTGTCGGAGTCCTGCCATAAAAGGGCATTAGCCGTATTTCCGAATCCTGACGCGGCAAAGAAGATGACGAACATGAAAATTCCACCGAAGGCTCTTGTCCGGGTCACTGCAGCCAGCGCGAGCGCCAGCAGGGAGATCGTGAGAATCCAAACCCAGGATACGACGAAAATCGCGGCCCCGGTCCGCAAGTTGTCCCACAGCCACGAGCCTCCTTCCAGGACAGCCTGGAAACTGTAGAGGAACAGAGTGGGAATCCACGTAATCAAGGAAGTCAGGCCGAGGAGCACGGAAAGTCTTCCAAGAACGTATTCGGTTCGTGTAAGGGGACGGCTCAGATAGAGAGATAAGGCGTTATTGGCAAGGTCGGGGGTGACAAGATTCGGGCCGAGAAATGCCGCAATGAAGAATGCCAGCGTGGTCTGAATGTCCAGAACCGTCATGAAGAAGTTATTGTTTATCTCGATGGCCGCCGCCACGGGCGGCAAGCCCAGGGCAGCGAGCGCTGCGGCGCTGTGAGTCAAATAGATGATGACAAACGCGCCGAGTGTGGGGCCAAAGCAAATGGAAAAGAACGCTGTGAACAACTTGGAGTCGAAGACTTCCTTGACGGCGTAGCGCAGCAGAATCGTGAACCGCCACGGAGTTTCGGTGAGTGGGCCATCATACCTTTGATAGTTCCGTTTATAGACGGCCATTTTTGTTCTCCATTGCTTTCAAAAAAATATCCTGCAATGAATCGCGCTTGTAATCGAGTCTTCGGATCTGGATCGAAAAGTCCGATGCCGCGCGGTACAGGTCGCGAATTTCGACGGTTTCCGGAAGAACCATTTTGATCTTTCGATTCCCTTCGACGGCGCACTCGCAGCCCAACTTCTCCACGGCTTCGAGAAACGGGGCGGTGTTCCCGCGCGCCTCCAGTTGCAGAAACTTCTTATTGGCTTTTCGCTGTTCCTCCAGGTTGCAGTAAACGACGATCTCGCCGTTCTTGAGAATCATGACGTCGTCACAAGTTTCTTCGATGTCGCGGAGGAGGTGCGAGGAAATGATCAGATTGATTTCGCGGGTATCGCGGATGTCACGAATGAGCTGAATCATGCGCTGGCGGCCCGGCGGATCGAGCCCGTTGGTCGGTTCGTCGAGAATGACCGTGCGGGGGCCGTGGACTATGGCAACGGCGAGCTTTGCCATCTGCTTCATGCCGAGCGAGTAAGTTCCCAGTTTGCGGTATCTCGCTTCGCCGAGCCCAACGTGGAAGAGCGTTTCGTGCGCGCGCTCCATCGCGGCTTCAGGAGGGAGACCTGCGAGCTCCGCCATCATGCGAACGAACCGGATGGCGGTCATGCCGGCCACGTAGGAATCGTTTTCCGGCATGTAGCCGATCTGGTGCCGGATTTCCCGCATCCCGGTCCGGACGTCCAGCCCAAGAACCCTGGCTGTTCCTTCCGTCGGCGAGTGAAATCCCACAAGCGTGTGAATCAGCGTCGTTTTACCCGCGCCATTGGGTCCGAGCAGACCAATGCACCGGCCGGCAAACCGGCCGTTGAGATCTTTCAGGATCGGCCGCCCGCCGAGCTTCACGCCCAGGTGTTCCAACTCAATGAACATGAAGTGTTATACGAAAACGAAGCCGCAAAGTTCCTCTTGGATATGTATTACCTGAAGCCGATGGGAAAAAACAATGAGTGAAGCGTTGGCGAGCCCCAAACATCTTTCGCAAGGCCGCTGCTAATTCCTGCTGTTCGTAATTACGATGACGAATCGTGAGGGCGAGCACATTCCCCTCCTTGCAAAGGAGGGGTGGCCGCGCCGTCAAGAAGAAGTTCCCGTTCCGAAAAGGCGCGGACGGGGTGGTCGCTCACAGACCATGTTTCGAAATGCGAGTCGGAAACGTTGCGTGTGACGACCACCCCGTCTGCGCCCAGCTAAGGTGGCTTCGCAGCATTTTCTTGATGGGCGCAGCCACCACTCCTTTGCCAGGAGGGGAATACGCCTTGCCGTAAGTCCTTTAGAATTGCGGCACGCGAGCTCCGTCACTTGTTCACCGGGTAGTATCCGAATGGTCTTTTCTCTCCAGGTTTCCAACCCGGCTGTGCGGGAATGAAATTGTCGCGATTCGGCATTCTTACCTTCGGCAGGCTACTGGCATCGAGGACGTCGGTTTCCTTGATGATTTCGTTTCGATACAGCACATAGGCGGTCGCCGCGTAAACTTCGTTCGCAGTGAGCGATCCCGGCTTCGATTGGGGCATGGCGCGGTTAATAAAGTCCCAAACAGTCGTTGCATACGGCACGAGGCTAAAAGCGATCTTCACAGGCTTGGCATTCCCGAGCGGTACAATCCCGCGAGCGAGACCGCCGCCGTCGCCGTTTGGCCCATGACACGCTGCGCACTTTTGCGCAAAGAGGGTTGCGCCCTCTTTGGCAGTTCCACTTCCCGGCGGCAGTTCTTTTCCGTCAGGGCTGATAGCGATGTCTCTGGCCTTGATTTCTTCTTCGCTCGGAGTGCTTCCGAGCTGATAAGTGGGTCCTTGTGCCAGCGCCGTGACACACGCCGAGAGCGCTATCACTGCCGTGAGAAGACTAGAGGAACAGCGCATTTTGAATGCTCCCATCACGGTTGACCTTCCAGGGCTGAA
>QHXD01000053.1:14959-20208 GCA_003223895.1 Acidobacteriota bacterium | reverse complement strand
GCGATGCAGCTCGAAAAGCGCATTGCATTCCGGCGCGCGATGAGAAAGTCGGTGGATTCGGCTCTGCGCTTCGGCGCGAAGGGAATCAAGGTTCGCGTCAGCGGACGTTTGAACGGTGCGGAGATCGCGAGGTCCGAATGGTACCTGCAGGGCCGCCTCCCGCTGCACACACTGCGCGCGGATATCGACTACGGTTTCGCTCAGTCCTATACGACCTACGGTGTGATTGGCGTGAAGTGCTGGATTTATAAGGGTGAGATTTTGCCGAGCAGGCAACCGCAGGGTCCGGCGGCGGCGAGTATCTGACTTCCAGAGGTATGTACTCATGTTGATGCCAAAGAAGGTGAAGTACCGCAAGCAACAGCGCGGTCGGATGAGAGGGAAAGCCTGGCGCGGTTCGACGCTCGAGTTCGGCGACTTCGGTCTGAAGACACTCGACGCGGCCTGGATCACGGATCGGCAGATCGAAGCCGGCCGAATCGCCATCACACGGTTTGTCAAACGGGGCGGCAAGGTCTGGATTCGGATCTTTCCCGACAAGCCGGTGACGAAGAAGCCTGCCGAAACCCGAATGGGTAAGGGCAAGGGCGCCCCGGAGTACTGGGTGGCTGTCGTGAAACCCGGGCGCATCCTTTATGAAATGGAAGGCGTGCCCGAGTCCGTGGCGCGCGAGGCGATGCGTCTGGCCGCGCAGAAACTGCCGGTGCATACGAAGTTTGTGATGCGCCTCGAAAAAGGAGCTGAGAAATGAAAGCCACGGACCGCGTGAAGAAGATCCGCGACATGTCGGTCGATGAGTTGCACCGCCATGAGACCGAAATGAATGAGCAGATGTTCAAGCTCCGTTTTCAAATGGCGATGGGACAGACCGAATCTCTGAACAAAATGAGGGAACTTCGAAAGGATCGCGCACGGCTGCTCACGATCCTTAAGGAAAAGGAAAGCGAGTAGGAAGCCGGGTCCTACGCTCCAGGTCACAGGAAAAACATATGGCAGAGGAAACCACAAAAAAAGAAGTCCGCCACCACCAGGAGAAGGTCGGCATCGTGACCAGTACAAAGATGCAGAAGACCATCGTCGTTGAGGTGCACCGGCGCGTTCAGCATCCCACGTACAAGCGGTACATCACGAAACGCGCGAAGTTCATGGCACACGACGAACACGGAAAAGCGCACGAGGGAGACATGGTTCGAATTGTCGAAACGCGTCCCCTCAGCAAGAACAAACGCTGGAGCCTCAAAGAGGTCCTCCGGGCCGCGACTACGGGAGTTTAAGAGCCATGCCAGTTCAAATGAGGACCATCCTCGAGGTGGCCGACAATTCTCGGCGGTTCGACAGGTCTGAAAGCCGGTTTGGGCGACATCATCACCGCTTCGGTGAAGGAAGCCAGCCCGGACAGCAACGTGAAGAAAGGATCGGTTGTGAAGTGCGTCGTCGTCCGGACGCGCAAGGAAACGCGGCGCAAAGACGGCACATACATCCGCTTCGACACCAACGCGGCGGTGCTGATCAACGACGATCATGAGCCGATCGGCACCCGTGTCTTCGGACCCGTTGCTCGCGAATTGCGCGACAAGAAATTCATGAAGATCGTTTCGCTGGCCCCGGAGGTGATCTAAATGGTTACTCCAATTCCTCCGATCAAGAAAAACGATGAAGTTTTCATCCTGCGCGGAAAGGATCGCGGAAAGACCGGCCGCGTTCTGATCGTTTTGCCTCGCGACCAGAAGATCGTTGTCGAAGGCATTCAGATGATCAAGCGCCACACGCGTCCGAATCCGCAGCGCAACATCAAAGGTGGTATCGTCGAGAAGGAAGCGGCCATCCATATTTCCAACGTTGCTCTTGTTTGCAAGAACTGCAAAGAGCACACGCGCATCGCCAGCAAGGTCCTCGCGGACGGTCGCCGTTCGCGGGCATGCAAGAAATGTGGAAACACCATCGAGTGACGGAGAACAGAAGTGAGTAAAAAAGAACCCAAAAAAGGCAAGGCACCGAAAGAAGCGCCGGACGCTGCGGAAGCAACACCGAAAGCGAAGAAGCTGAAAGCTCACACGGGACCCAGCCGGCTTCACGTCCGCTATGGCAAGGAAATCGTTCCCGCGCTCATGAAGCACTTCAACTACACGAACGTGATGGCCGTGCCAAAGCTCGAAAAGATCGTTATCAATATGGGCCTCGGTGAAGCGATCGCCAATGCAAAGATTCTGGATGTAGCTGTTGACGAGCTCGGACGAATCGCCGGTCAGCGCCCGATCGTGACGAAGGCGAAGAAGTCGATTGCGAACTTCAAGCTTCGCCAGAACATGCCTATCGGCGCGGCTGTCACGCTTCGCGGTGAAAGAATGTTTGAATTCATGGATCGTCTGACGAGCGTGGTTCTGCCCCGCGTTCGTGACTTCCGTGGCGTCTCGACCAAGTCTTTCGACGGGCGTGGAAATTACACATTGGGCCTCCGCGACCAGTTGATCTTTCCGGAAATTCCTTACGAGAAGGTCGACAAGATTCGCGGAATGAACGTAACAATCGTCACAACAGCGAAAACAGATGACGAGGCCAGAGAATTACTTAAACAGTTAGGAATGCCCTTCCGGCAATAACAGGAGTATTGATGGCTCGAACTTCGGCAATTGCGAAAGAAGCAAAGAAAAAGAAATTTGCCGTGCGCTACCACAGCCGCTGCAAACGTTGTGGAAGGCCGCGGGGTTTTCTAAGAAAGTTCAATCTCTGTCGAATTTGTTTCCGGCAGTTGTCGCTCTCGGGGGAGGTCCCGGGCGTCGTTAAATCGAGCTGGTAAAAACGTAAGGGGTTAGATATGACCGATCCGATTGCAGACATGTTAACCCGGGTCCGGAATGCGGTTCAGGCCAAGCATCAAAAGGTCGACATGCCGGCTTCGAGACTGAAGGTCGAAATCGCCAGGATTCTCAAAGAAGAGGGTTTCATCGCGCATTACAAAACGAGCGAAGAGAGCGGCAAGAACCATTTGACCGTCTTTCTGAAGTACGGTCCAAAAGGCGAACTGGTGATTTCCAACATCGAGCGCATCAGCCGCCCGGGCTGTCGCGTGTACGTTTCGAAGAGCAAGATTCCGAAAGTGCTCGGCGGTCTGGGCATCAATATCCTTACGACGTCGCGTGGCGTCATGACCGGCAAGCAGGCGCGCCAGCAGGGTTTCGGCGGCGAACTGCTTTGCAACATTTATTAAGGAAATGCAAAATGTCGCGAATTGGTAAAAAACCTATTCCTCTGCCGGACAAGGTAAAGGTGGAGATCAAAGCGGACAGCGTGGTGGTCACGGGACCCAAAGGGTCTGTGACGAATCCGATCCCGCCGGGTATCACGTTCGAGCAGAAAGACAAGCAGGTACTCGCCGTCCGCAAGGACGACAGCGGTCCGCAGAGGGCCTTCCATGGCCTTGCCCGCGCTCTTGTGGCGAATGCCGTCAAGGGTGTGACGGATGGATTCAAGAAGGAGTTGGAGATTGTAGGCGTTGGATTTCGTGCGGAGGCCAAGAAGAGCTCGGTCGTTTTCACGCTTGGTTTTTCCCATCCGATCGAGTATCCGATGCCGCCGGGAATCAGCATCACAGTCGACAAGCAGACGAAACTCGTGGTGAGTGGCGTTGATCGGCAGCAGGTCGGGCAGGTTGCCGCGAATATTCGGTCTTTGAGGAAGCCGGACCCCTACAAGAACAAGGGCATCCGTTATGTCGGCGAGGTCCTGAAGAAGAAAGCCGGAAAGGCCGGAGGTAAATAGTCATGCCGAGGCTAGCTTCGAATGAAGTTCGAGTCCGGATTCATCGCCGGATCCGCAAGACCCTGAGCGGTTCGACTGCACGGCCGCGTCTGTCCGTGTATCGAAGCAACAAGCACATCTACGCGCAGATCATCGATGACGCCAGGGGAACAACGCTCACGGCGGCGTCGTCGCGGGATGCGGATGCGAAGAAAGATCTGAAGAATGGCGGCAACGTGACGGCCGCGAAAGCGGTCGGCAAGCTCGTTGCGCAGCGCGCGAAGGCGAAGGGAATCGAGGCGGTTCTTTTCGATCGTGGTGGATATCTGTACCACGGGAGAATCAAGGCGCTCGCGGAAGCAGCCCGTGAGGCGGGATTGAAATTCTGAAGGGAGTTCCTGGTGATTAGTCAAAGAATTGATGCCGCACAACTTCAACTCAAAGACACGGTGGTTTCGATCAACCGTGTGACGAAGGTTGTGAAGGGAGGCAAAAACCTGAGCTTCAGCGCTCTGGTTGTCGTCGGCGACGAAGGCGGTCACGTGGGATACGGCAACGGAAAGGCGAAAGAAGTACCTCAGGCCATCCGTAAAGCAATAGAGGCGGCGAAAAAGAACCTGATCAAAGTACCGATCCACAACAACACGATTCCACATCAGGTGACGGGGCTGTTCGGATCCGGCCGCGTGCTGCTGAAGCCTGCGGTCGAAGGAACTGGAATCATTGCAGGTGGCGCCGTGCGCGCCGTCATGCAGGCAGCGGGCGTGTCGAACATCCTGACTAAATCGATCGGGACTTCGAATCCTCACAACGTGATCAAGGCGACTTTCGAGGGTCTGCGAAGCCTCAAGGATCCTCAGGAAGTGGCGCGGCTTCGTGAAAAACCGTTGGAAGAGATTTTGGGGTAATTTCATCATGGCTGGAAAGAAGAAGTCGGCGGGTAGCGCAAAGATCAAGATTCAGTACTATCGCAGCGCAATCGGGTTTAACGAAAAACAGAAGCTGATCGTGAAAGGACTCGGATTCGGCAAGCTGAGCAAGACACGCGAAGTCGCCGACACGCCGGCAATTCGAGGAATGGTCGCGAAGATTCCGCACCTGGTGCGGATAGTCGAGGGATAGTCACATGTCGGGCATCAATACTCTCAAACCGAATCCAGGTTCGACGCACAAAACCAAGAGGATTGGACGCGGTCCGGGCTCGGGACACGGAAAGACGGCGGGCCGCGGAAACAAAGGTATGTGGTCCCGGTCGGGAAGTCATCAGAAGCGCGGCTTCGAAGGCGGCCAGATGCCGCTGCACCGGCGCATGCCCAAGCGTGGGTTTACGAACGCGGTGTTCAAGAAAAAGTTTTCGACAGTCAATGTCAGCGCACTTGGAAAGTTTGATAAAGGAGCCAAAGTCGGCCCCAAGGAGCTGCTGGATGCCGGTATGATTCGCAGACTCGCAAAAGACGGCTTGCGAGTTCTGGGTGACGGTCAGATCGATCGCGCATTGCACGTCTCTGCAC
>QHXD01000053.1:2613-14897 GCA_003223895.1 Acidobacteriota bacterium | reverse complement strand
AGGTGATAACGCTGTGATTGAAGCTGTACAGAATATCTTCAACATACCTGACCTGAGAAAGCGCATTCTGTTCATGCTTGGGCTTCTCGCTGTGTACCGGGTGGGCGCCTACATCCCGACTCCGGGCATCGATGCCGAGGCATTGAGGAATTTGTTTTCGGCGGCCGAGGGGACACTCTTCGGATTTCTCGATCTGTTTTCGGGCGGGAACTTCCGGCGCCTGACAATCTTCGCCCTGGGGATCATGCCGTACATCACGGCGTCGATCATCCTGCAGTTGCTGACGGTGGTGTGGCCGTATCTGGAGAAGCTGTCCAAGGAAGGCGAGCTCGGACGCCGCAAGATCACGACGTACACCCGTTACCTGACCGTGGTACTCAGTGCTGTTCAGTCCGCGGGTATTGCCGTTGCGCTCCAGCGCCAGGGCAATGTCGTTGTGAATCCTGGTGTCGGTTTCATCCTTATGACGATGCTCACGCTGACCACCGGGACCGCCTTCATCATGTGGCTTGGCGAGCAGATTACGGAGCGTGGCATCGGCAATGGCATGTCGCTCATCATCTTCGCTGGTATCGTCGTCGGATTGCCGCGGGCGATTAACGATATCTACCAGAAGGTCAACACCGGTGATTGGTCCGTGTTAACTCTGCTGATCGTCGTTGCGATGATGGTCGTTGTCGTTGCGTTCATCGTGCTTGTAGAACGAGGCCAGCGGCGTATCCCGGTCCAGTACGCGAAGCGCGTGGTTGGACGGCGCGTGCTCGGCGGCCAGTCGACGCACCTTCCGCTGCGCGTGAATACGGGCGGCGTCATTCCGGTGATCTTCGCGTCGTCGATTCTGACATTCCCGCAGACGTTCGGACTCGTCGCGCAGAACAATAGTTATTTGCGCGCCATTACCGACGCGCTGCGATGGGGCGAGCCGCTCTACAACCTGCTGTACGTTGTCGGCATCATTTTCTTCTGCTATTTCTACACGTCGATCATCTTCAATCCGAATGAAGTGGCCGACAACATGAGGAAGTACGGCGGCTTCATTCCCGGCATCCGGCCCGGCAAACGCACAGCCGAGTATGTGAATTCGATTCTGACCAGGATCACGCTGGTTGGTGCGCTGTACCTGGCGTTGATAGCCATTATTCCGGAATTCTTGTACACGGGCTTCCACGTCCAGAACATCCCCTTTGTTGGGCCGCGCATGGATGCGGTCCTGCCGCAATGGTTTACCCAGGGACTTCGCGTCAACTTCTACTTTGGCGGCACGTCGCTGTTGATTGTCGTTGGCGTAGCAATGGATACTATTCAGATGGTCGAGTCGCAGTTGATCATGCGTCATTACGACGGCTTCCTGAAGAAAGGCCGCGTCCGCGGGAGGCGAGGTTAATGGGCCGTAACATCGTGATCCTGTTAGGGCATCCCGGTGCAGGTAAAGGAACTCAGGCACGAGCGATCATGTATCGCCTCGACATTCCGCAGATCTCCACAGGCGATATGTTGCGCGAAGCGATCGCGAGGAAGACATCTAACGGAAAAGAAGCGAAAGCGAAAATGGATGCCGGTGAACTGGTCAGCGATGCCCTGGTGAATGGCATCGTCGCGGAACGCATTTCGCACGATGATTGCAAAAAGGGATTCATCCTGGATGGCTATCCGCGGACGGTTCCTCAGGCAGAAACCTTCAGCAAGGAGTTGTCGAATGGCGACAACCTTTTTGTCATCGAGATCGGAGCCCAATCCGACGGATTGACGAATCGCCTCACAGGCCGCTGGATCTGTCCAGGTTGCGGAGAGATTTACAACACGTACAGCCGCGCTCCCAAAAAAGAAGGAGTTTGCGATGTGTGCGGCTGGACGCTGTTTCATCGATCGGATGATCGCGAAGATCTGGTTCGGGAGCGATTCAGAACATACAACGAAGAAACCTTTCCTCTGGTTGATTACTACCAGAAGCAGGGCGTGTACTACCGGGTCGACGGTATGAGGCCTATCGAAGAAGTGACCAGGGAAATCCTGACGCTCATCGATAAAAAAAAAGTCCTGATACCGGCCGGTAGAGGAGGAAACGAGGAGTTTGCCAAAAGAAGACGCCATTGAAGTCATAGCCACGGTGATCGAGCCCCTGCCGAATGCGATGTTTCGCGTCGAGCTGGAAAACAAGCATCAGGTGCTGGCCCATATTTCGGGAAAAATGCGGAAGAACTTCATTCGCATCCTTCCCGGCGACAAGGTGGCAGTCGAGCTTTCACCATACGATCTGACTCGGGGCCGGATCGTGTACAGATACAAATGAGGTTGTAATGAAAGTCAGAGCATCGGTCCGAAAAATTTGTGACAAGTGCAAGATCGTTCATCGCAAGCGGGTCGTCCGTGTCATTTGCGTGAACACGAAGCACAAACAAAGACAGGGGTAACCAATGGCACGTATTGCGGGCGTGGATCTTCCACCCAACAAGCGCATTGAGATCGGCCTCACCTACATCTACGGTATCGGACGTTCGCAGGCGAACAACATTCTCAAGGCTGCCGGTGTAAACGTGGATACAAAGGTCCGTGAGCTGAACGACGACGAGACCAACAAGATCCGAAAGATCATCGAAGAGCAGTTTCGCGTCGAGGGCGACCTTCGCAAGGAAATCTCGTCGTATCGAGGGTTACGCCACCGCCGCGGTTTGCCCACGCGTGGTCAGCGGACGCACACGAACGCCCGTACCCGGAAGGGCCCGCGGCGAGGCGCTATCGCGGTTCGCAAGAAGGCTTCGGCGAAGACTTAGAGAGGTCATAGATGGTTCAGCCCAAGAAGAAGGGTGCGAAGAAGAAAGAAAAGAGGATCGTTCCGAGCGGTGTGGCGCATATTCAGGCCACGTTCAATAACACCGTCGTCACGATCTGCGACATGGAAGGTAACGTGGTCTGCTGGTCGAGCGCCGGCTCGCTTGGTTTCAAGGGTTCTCGAAAGGGAACGCCGTTCGCCGCACAGCAGGCCGCAGTGACTGCTGCGAACCGCGCGCGTGAAGCGGGCATGCGTTCGCTCGAAGTGAACGTGAAGGGACCGGGATCCGGCCGCGACTCCGCCATACGGGCGTTGCAGACGGCCGGCCTGGAAGTGCGTGCCATTCGTGACGTGACGCCGATTCCCCATAACGGGTGCCGTCCACCCAAACGACGTAGAGTGTAATAGGAGAAGCGACCATTGGCTAGATACATAGGACCTGTATGCAGGCTGTGCCGCAGAGAGGGCATAAAATTATTCCTCAAGGGGGAACGCTGCTTCAAGCCCTCCTGTGGAATTGAAAAACGAAACTTTCCGCCCGGTCAGCACGGCCACGATCGAAGGGCGAAGATCGTCGGATACGGCCTCCAGTTGCGCGAAAAGCAGAAGGTCAAGCGCATCTACGGCATCCTCGAGAATCAGTTCCGTTCCTACTTCGAGCGCGCCGTCCGGCAGAAGGGCGTTACCGGCGAGAACCTGTTGGCTCAACTCGAGCGGCGCCTTGACAACGTACTGGTACGGCTTGGCTTCGCCACGACTCACGCCCAGGCGCGACAGTTTGTCCGCCATGGCCACGTGGTTGTGAATGGCAAGAAGGTCAACATTCCGTCGTATCAGGTGAGCGTCGGCGAGGAAATCGGTGTCAAAGAGAAGATGAAGAAGAACGTCCAGGTTGTGAGCGCTCTCGAGTTGGTGGGTGGCCGTGGAACTCCGCATTGGATGGAGCTGAACAGCGAAAACGTCACAGGAAAGATTGTCAGTCTGCCGAAGCGTGAAGATATCAACATGCCGATTCAGGAACGAATGATCGTGGAGTTGTACTCCAAATAAACTTAGCCGCGAATTCGCGTAATTCGTGGCTGAAAGAGGGAACGTTAAATGCTTTGGAAAGGTTTTCAAAAGCCGAAAAGATTGATCGTTGCCATGGATCCGCCCGCGACGGATCAATATGCTCAATTCTCCGCTCAACCCTTTGAGCGGGGATTCGGCACGACGATCGGTAATGCGCTACGCCGTGTTCTGCTCTCGTCCATTGAGGGCGCTGCGATTACTGCCGTGAAGATCGAAGGCGTCTTGCACGAGTTTTCTTCGATCCCGGGCGTGGTCGAAGATGCAACCGATATCATTCTCAACCTGAAGCAGATTCCACTCAAGTTGCACGGCGAAGAGCGAAAAACAGTCTATCTCAAAGGGACTCAGCCCGGTGTTTACACTTCGGGAAACATCGAACACGACGCCGATATCGAGCTTCTCGACAAGAATGTCTACATCGGCACAGTCAGCGAAGGCGGATCCCTTCAAATCGAAATGCGAGTCCAGAATGGCCGCGGGTACGTTTCCGCGGACCGGAACTTCGACGAAGATCTCGGCATCGGTTACATCCCGGTCGACTCGGTTCACTCACCGGTTCGCAAGGTGAATTATTACGTGGAAGCCGCACGTCTGGGCCAGGTGACCGATTACGACAAGCTGACCATCGAGATCTGGACCAACGGTTCGATCACGCCCCAGGATGCTCTCGGACTCGCTGCGAAGCTGATCAAAGACCATATGCAGATCTTCATTCAATTCGAAGAAAAGCCGGAGCCTGTTGAAGAGCCCGCCGAGGTCCGTCACGATGCCGTGATCGAACACCTGAACAAGTCCGTCGACGAGCTCGAATTGTCCGTCCGGTCGTATAACTGTCTGAAGAACGCGAATATCCGGACGATCGGAGAGCTTGTGACGAAGACCGAAGCCGAAATGCTCAAAACGAAAAACTTCGGCCGCAAATCCCTGAACGAAATTAAGGAAATTCTTCAGAGCATGGGGCTTCAGCTCGGCATGAAAATGGATGAGCACGGCCGGCCGCTTCAACCGACATCTACGGAACAAACGCTATGAGACATCGGAATGCCCACCGGAAGCTGAGCCGGAACAGCTCGCATCGCCGCGCCATGCTGCGAAACCTGGTCACGGATTTTCTGGATCACGGGCGCCTGATGACAACGCTTCCGAAGGCGAAGGAAGTGCGTCCGCTCGCTGAGAAGATGATTACTCTCGGCAAGCGCGACAACCTCCATGCGCGCCGTCAGCTCTATGCGTACCTGCTCAGGGAGGCCGTTGCCAAGAAGGTATTCGAGACAATCGCTCCGCGTTTTTCAGATCGTAAAGGCGGCTATAGCCGGATCATCAAACTCGGCAACCGCAAAGGCGACGGCGCAGATCTCGCCATCATCGAACTGCTTGGCAGCGAACTCGAAGTGAAGAAGGCCGAGAAAGCCGAGAAGGCCAAAGAGAAGGCGGAGAAAGCCGGTAAGGAAAAGAAGGAAGAAAAAGAAGAAGAATAAGGGACGAACCCAAAAAAGCACTGTAGCGGCGGTCTATGACCGCCGACGATCTCGAATTCAGACATCGTCGGCGGTCATAGACCGCCGCTACAGTGCTTTTTTTTTGGCTTCGTCCCCTGCCTTGTGCCTTTGTCTTTACGAACCCTGTGTGTTATATCAGAACCCGCTTCCACATATAGACAATCCAGACATCACACACGATTTTTTGGGGGGATGCGTATGAGTCCAGCTCGGCCAATCTGCACTTTCCTAATCGCAGCAATTTGTCTCATCGGTTCGATTCCGTCGCACGCGCAAGTAACGACAGCCACGGTATATGGCGTGGTTCAGGATCCCACCGGAGCCGTTTTGCCGGGCGCTACGGTCGTCGCAACAAATCAGGGAACGAATTTATCGCGCGAATCCGTCACGGACGAGCGAGGAGAATTCGCGATTCTGGCGCTGCCGGCAGGCGCTTACACGTTGAAGATCGAGCTTCCCGGGTTCAAGACGTACTTGAATCAAGGTCTTCAGCTCGGCGCCGGCCAGACTGTTCGACAGACCTTTTCGCTTGCTATCGGGCAGTTGTCGGAGAACATCACGGTGGCCGAAAGCGCCCCGCTCGTCGAGACAGCCACTGCTGCGCAGCAGGAGTCTATCGGCAGACAGGAGGTGACCGAGCTGCCGCTGGCCCGCCGCAACCTCCTTGGTTTGATGACGCTGACGCCCGGTGCGACGGAGAACTCGACAGGCATCGCCGGCGGCGGCAACATCCGGCTCAACGGTGTGGCTGAAGGCGGCACGGCGATCACGGTGGACGGGACCGATGCCGTCTCCAACAGTGAAACGCGAGGAACCGGCACATACGGCGGCCAGAATCAGATCAGTGTCATGAGCATCGAGGCCGTTGCGGAAGTTCAGGTCATCAAAGGCATCCTGCCTGCGGAATACGGAGGAGCCGCCGGCGGCCAGGTCAACATGCTCAGCCGCTCGGGCACGAACACATTCCATGGCTCGGCATTCGAGAACTATCAGAGCCAGGCGTTCTCCGCTCGCGATCCATTCCTGCCGGGCACGGCGGTGAAGCCAAAGATTCGGTTTAACCAGTTCGGCGGATCGATCGGCGGACCCATCGTCCGGAACCGCGTGATGTTCTTTACCGCTTACGAAGGCTACCGTGAAGCGGCAGGCATGAGCCTCCAGGGAAATGTCCCGGTTCAGCAAACGCGAGATCGCATCCTCGCCGCGCTGCCAATGCCGGAGACGAAGATCGCTCTGGATCAACTGCCGTTGCCGACTGAGCCGATCGACACCACTATCGGCAGGTACCGTGCCTCCAAGGATCGGGAGCGCCGGGACAATCATGTGACGGCAAAAGGGGACGTATTGGTATGGAACGGCAATCTATCCGTGACCTATACGCGGATGAGACCATATACGAAAATGCCGTCGATATACGTCGCGAACAACCAGAAATTCCAGAACACGCAGGATCGCATCGCGACCCAATACGTGTTATCGCGCGGCTCCTGGGTTTCCGAGAGCCGGTTCGGATGGAATCGCAGTTTCCTGGACCGTTTCCAGGATTTCTGGTTTGTTTCCGATCCGACGAAGCCGCCCGAAACCGAAAAGACAAAAGTTGGGAGGCGCATTCCGTTGTTTACCATCGCTGGCCTGTTTGGAACCGTGAGTTCCGAAATATTGGAATTGAAGGGCCGGTCGTTCAGCGCCGAGCAGAAGCTCAGTCGTATCGTTGGTGTACATAACGTAAAGGTCGGTGTCCGATGGGCGCGCCAGGGCGGAAGCAAGACAAATCCGCAGAATCCCAACATTACGTTTCAAAACCTGAACGATTTCCTCGCGAACATCCCGAACTCGGTGGCGCTGCAGAACGGCAAGCCGCCTCACGATGGGCATCTCGATGAATTCGGCGGATTCATTCAGGACGACTGGCGAGTCAACAAGCGGCTCGTGCTCAACCTTGGCCTGCGCTACGACAACTATTCGACGATCAGCATTCGGCCCACGACGAACACTCCCGCGGAAATCGTGAACCTGGAACCGCCAACCGATCTGCGAAAGATGGACTTTGGCGCGTTCCGCGATCCGAAGAAACCGTATGACCCCGACAGGTACAATTTCGGGCCTCGCGTCGGTTTTGCGTGGAACCTCAGTGAGAAAAGCGAGACGGTCATCCGGGGCGGCGTCGGTGTGCTGTTCAGCCCGCATTTATTTGCCGCACTTCAGAACTCAGTCTCCGATCCTTTCGGCCCTGCGGATGTGACGTACAATCGAACCGAAGTCGCTGCGCGAGGTCTCAAATGGCCTGCCTATGGTGAGGATATTCGCAACATCTTCATAAGAGAGTCTGCCGGGAGGAAGTTCATCTACGCGTTGATGGATCCCAAGCTGTCAAATCCCTACACAGTTCAGTCGCTCATCAGTTTTGAGCGTGCGCTCGGGTCTAGTTTGATGGCCGAAGTGGACTACGTGCGCACAGACGGGCAGAATTTTCCGTTGAATCGGCCGCTTGTGAATGCATTCGACCGGCAGACCGGTGCTCGGCCCAATCCGGCGCTCGGGACGCCTGGCGGGTATTACGTCAGCAGCGATCAAACGATGGTCTACAACGCTCTCCAGACGTCTCTGCGGCGGCGGTTCTCCAACAATCTGGGTTTCGACATCCACTACACGCTTCGGAAGGGATGGTCTGATCAAGGCGGCGGTCTCAGTTCCGCTTTTGTGAACAGTGACATTTTCAACACGCAGGACTTCTTCGATCCGAAGTTTGATCGAGGGCCGCTTTCTCAGGAAGCCCGTCACAATGTGGCCGGCAACGTCATTTACGAGCTTCCATGGCTGAAGGGAAGTCGCGGCGCTCTGTCCCAGATTCTGGGCGGCTGGCAGCTTTCGTCAATTGTCAACGTCCGCTCGGGTGTGCCGTTGCGCATTACGCAATCTTCGGGTATCACCCAAAGCCGGCCGGATTACGTTGGTGGAAATCCGGTCCTGGATAACTGGGGCGATACACTGCTCTACTTGAACAGGGCCGCGTTCGCCCTTGTTCCGACGTATCCGGTAACGAATGCAACGATTCGCGCAGGCACGGCGAATCCTTCTCTCTCTCATGGACCCGGCCGGTGGCAGGCGGACATCTCGCTTGGCAAAACTTTCCGTCTCCGCGAATCCGTCAGTTTGCAGGTCCGAGCCGACGCGTTTAACGCATTCAATCATGTAAACTACAGCAATCCCGTTCTGGGCATCACGTCGCCGGACTTTGGCAAGATTACCAGCGTCCCGGTCGGGAGCTGGCGTAACGGCCAGGTCGGCGCGCGGCTCGCATTCTGAGAACGCGGGCTAAAGCCCGCGACTACATCCAAGCCAGACGTTTCCCCCAATGTAGTCGCGGGCTTTAGCCCGCGTTCCTTGAACCAGGAGGCACAGATGACTCGTACGCGTTTGGTTTTAACCATTGCTCTCGTCTCAACCGTATTGGCCGCGTTTGGATATCCGTTCTCGGCCCAGGTGAAGCGGGTCGAATATTTTCCACCCCGGGATAACTGGGACCGTCGAAAACCTGCAGAAGTTGGCATGGATAGCGCCAGGTTGAACGAGGCCGTCGAGTTCATGAAGGCCCACGAAACCACGACGCCGGCTCGAGACTTTTCGGATCAGGAGATCATTTTTGGAAAGCTTCTCGGATCAATCCCCACCGAGCGAGGTGCCACGAATGGCTTGATCATTCGCCACGGCTACATTGTCGCCGAGTTCGGTGACACGCTGCGGCCCGATCCAACCTACAGTGTGGCGAAGAGCATGCTCTCAACCGTAGCAGGCATCGCGCTGGACCGCGGTCTGATTCCGAGCATCGACGATCCTGTTGCAAAAGTGATCAAGGATGGCGGCTACGACTCGCCGCACAACCGGCTCATCACCTGGCGGAATCATCTTCAGCAAGAGTCGGAATGGGAAGGCGAGATGTGGGGGAAGAACTCCAACTTCCTCGGAACGGAAGGCTTCGGTCGTGGCCAGATGAAACCTCGGGAGATCCAGGAGCCTGGCGCATTCTACGAATACAACGACGTCCGCATCAACCGCTTTGCACTGTCGCTCTTGAGGCTATTCAAGAAGCCGATTCCCGACGTTTTCCGTGACGAGGTGATGAATCCGATCGGCGCCTCCACGACATGGAAGTGGGTTCCGTACACCAATGCTTATGTGGAAATCGATGGCAAGCGGATGGCCTCGGTCAGCGGCGGCACGCGTTGGGGCGGCGGCATGTGGATCAACAGCTCCGACATGGCCCGCTTCGGTCTGCTCTGGCTGAGGGGCGGCAAATGGGGCGATCGTCAGATCGTCTCGCCATCCTATGTGAAGATGGCGACTACGCCGAGTGCCCACGGACCCGACTACGGCTTTCTGTGGTGGCTGAACACGAAGCAGGCACAATGGCCCGGGTCACCGGCGAATGCGTACTCGGCGCGGGGAAACGGCGGCAACATTATCTTCATCGATCCCAGTCACGACCTCCTGGTGGTCTGGCGATGGAGCGCCGAGTCGAGCGAGGGTTTCAGGAGAGTGGTCGCCGCAATCACGAGTTAACGATGGTCAGTGCGTCATCGCGTAGATGATGTAGTTCGTGCCAAGCTTGTACCCGAGCGCGGTCATGGGGACCGGATAAAAGGGATCATCCGCATGTTCCCAGGAATCGCCCATGTCGCTATTGAAATTGATGGCGACCATCAGATCATGGTGATCGTTGTATATGCCGCGCCAATGCGGCTGGCCTTCCATTTGCGCAACGATCTGTCCTCCGCGTGACATGCGTAGGTGCCGTTCGCCGGGGATGGGGGTACGCTCATCCAGGTCAAAGAAGACGTGCATGAGAGGGTCGTCTTCCGGGATCTCGACGATCGGCCGGTCCGGAAAAACTCGCCGTATGGCGGCCTCAAATATAGACCAGTCATACTCGCCGTGGAGGTCGTCGATCAGCAGAAACCCGCCGCGCAGCAGGTGCTCTCTCAGGTTTGCGGCTTCCTCGCTAGTGGGACGCCAGTTTCCCCGCCCGGGCTGCTGCAGGAACAAGAACGGGTAATCGAAAATGCGCTTATCGGTCAGTTCCAGATGCGCTTCCTCATCGTCCACCGTCAGATTGGTCATCCGGCGCAGCGCCGGAAAGAAATGCTCCTCGGCCAATGGATAGTCGATGGCCCACCACGGTTGGTAGTACCCATGCGAACCGCCACCGCCAAATGTCCGATACTTCACACGCGCCATATGAAACTCGGCCCCGGCCGAATCCGTGCGTGAATCGTTCCTTCGACCTCCGGCATGGCTGACGATTCCAACCAGGAGACAGGCCATCAATCCGGCGGCGGTCTTGAGGGTTATTTTCCGGCGTATCCAGCGATGACGCATGTTCGTGCAATCCTTTTCTGCGTGCACATAATTATCTGACAAAAATAGCGCGTCAAGAGATTTACTTGAATGTTCAGCGCCGTTTTTCTGTCTGGGTCGCCTGCTCGGCGAGGATCGCGTGGAACATGGCCTCCTGGATGTCCGCTTCGACCTGGCAGCTGGCGGGATCGATGAATGGGTTCGGACCGCGATTCTGGAGCTTCGAGTACTTCTGTTGCATGTTGTACTGGGCTGGGTGATCTCCGAGTTGGACGTCGCACGGCAGCGCGCGCACCAGTTTGAATGAGCGGTTGAACTGGTCGACAAGCGCAGGCGTCAGTGTTGCGGGAGGACGCAAACTGCAGTTGAACACGACGTCGTAGGTCTTTCCATTCTCCTGGGCTTTCATCGTCCAGGTTGTGCAACCGGCAGTGTGGCCCGGCGTCAGATGAGCGACGAGTGTCGTGCCGCCCAGCGTCACCGACTCTCCGTCGTGCAGCACCTTGTCGATGGGATGCTCTTTGCCGCCAGGTTTGATGGCCTTAAGCGCCGGAACGTCCCCATGTGCGTGGTTTCCCAGCAGGATCTTAGTGTCGGAGAATTTGAACCCCAGTTGCGTGACCGACTTTTCAATCGTCGGCACATTTCGTTCATACGTGCTGTCGATGAGGATATTTCCTTGTGGTGTAACGACGAGAAAGGAGCTGAGGGTCTTCGTTCCGACGTAGTAGATATTGCCGATGATCTTGTGGGGCGGGAACTGCGTCGCCTGGTCCTCCGGCGTACCCATGTTGCGTGCCAGGATCGATCGCGGTGTGTAGGTTTGTCCGTGGACGGTGACCGCCGGGTGGTCGGGAGCAGGCTGCCCCGCCGTCTGGGCCTGCGCCACATACACGGATGCGGAAAAAATAGCCGCGAACAACGTGAGTTTGTTGTGCTTCATGAATTTGCCCCCGGCGAATTATACGTTGATCCGTTTTCTCACGGGAAGAACAAAGGCGTCGATTCGCCGAGCGTATTCCCCTCCTTTTGAAGGAGGGGTGACGGGGTGTCGCTCGCGCACCATGTTTCAAAACGGATTCCGCAACGTAACTTGTGAGCGACCACCCCGGCCGCGCCATTTCGGAACGGATCCTTTTTCTTCGTGGCACGGCCACCCCTCCTTCATAAGCTTCATAAGGAGGGGAATGCGGCCTGACCTGTAATGCGATCCGGCATGTTGCTGTAACGTCGGCGGTCATAGACCGCCGCTACAGTAAGGGCTTTATACTCTCTTCATGAAAAATGAATTCGATCCCGATTTCGGTTCCGCCCTCGACGCCGCTGCTGCCATTCGCGCGAGGAAGATATCTTCCGTTGAACTGACGAAGCACACGTTTCGCCGCATCGATGCCTTCCAGCCCAAACTCAACGCGTACGTTTATCAACGGCGCGAGGAAGCGATGGCGGCCGCGAAGCAAGCCGACGATGCCACTGCCCGGAACATGGCAAACGGTGTGTTCCACGGTGTTCCGATCAACGTCAAGGAAAGTTTCGGGGTCAAGGGCCACCCGTGCACGTGGGGTATTCCTGCATTCAAGAACTCGCAG
>QHXD01000053.1:0-2600 GCA_003223895.1 Acidobacteriota bacterium | reverse complement strand
GGCTTCTTGATGCCGGCGCGATCCTGCTCGGTGCAACGAACGTGCCGTCGAACCTTGCGGACATCCAGTCCTTCAACGACATCTATGGCACAACCAACAATCCCTGGGATCTCGCGCGGACACCCGGAGGATCGTCTGGAGGATCGGCCGCATCGCTGGCAGCCGGTATGGCGTTCCTCAGTATCGGTTCGGATCTGGCGGGCAGTATTCGGACGCCGGCTGCCTTTTGCGGAGTCTACGGCCACAAGCCGACTCTCGATATCGTGAATATGGGGGGCCATCTCCCGGGAGGAGTACACGGCAATCCGGGATTCTCCACCTTGTTGAGTGTGGCCGGTCCAATGGCGCGTGCCGCTGAGGATCTCGAGGCTGGATTGCGGATCCTGGCCGGTCCGGAACCCCCGGCCTCGAAAGCCTACCAATGGACTCTCCCCAGGCCGCGCCACCAAAGCCTCAGCGATTACCGTGTCGGCTATATTTTGGAAGATCCAGCCGTGCCGATGTCGGCGGAAAGCAAATCGGTTCTCGAAATGGCCATCCGTGCCTGTGAGAATGCAGGCGCGATGTTGAAACAGGGATGGCCCGACCGTTTCCGCTTCCAGGAGTTGCTCGACACGTATTTCTTCCTCCTCGGCGCATTTGACTTCAGCGTCAGACCGCCCGAGGGCCAGCGGCAGGCACGGGCGGAGCTGGCGGACCGATCGGACTATTTTGCCAAAGGCTGCCTCAGTGATTTCGCCGGATGGCAACAGCAAAACCTGAAGCGGCTGGCTTACCGCGCATTGTGGGAGACGTTCTTTGAATCTATTGATGTGTTTCTGCTTCCAACGGTGTTTACCACGGCATTCCCACATGACCGCACACCGGCCGAAACACGAATGATCCCATTGCCTGAAGGCGGCGCGGGCCCATTCTGGAATCTCATTGCTTATATCTCACCGGCTATTTTGACCGGCTGCCCCGCCACCACCGCTCCGGCAGGTCTGAGCAAGAGTGGATTGCCTGTAGGGCTTCAGATTGTCGGACCATTTCTGGAAGACGCAACGCCGATCGCCTTCGCGCAGTTGCTTGCCCGGGAAATCGGCGGCTTCCAGTCACCGGGCGGCTACGGCAGCGTATCTTTTTGATTGTGCTGTTTCGACTGTTCCGCTATAACCAGCCAAATCGCGAAAGGAGAATGTGCGATGCCGAAACTGCTCGTGGCATTGGCAGTCCTGGCTGCGCTCGTCCTGACAACCAACACGATGTTAGCCCAGCAAAAGCCGCTGCATCTCAACCCCGTCATCGCAAAACTGGCGGAAGGCAAAACTGTGTATGGGCTCAATACCGGAGATCTGTCCCTCGCGTACGCTCGCGAGGTGGCGCGCGCGCCCGTGGACTTTATCTACGCGGACATGGAGCACAACCCGCTGGATTTCCCCGCGCTGCACTTGTTTTTGATGGGAATGACGGATAGGGCCATGGTTCTCCAGAAGGGCAACCTGCAGCCGAATGTCGCTTTGTTTGCGCGCTTTCCGCCCGAGGCCGACCAGTCGCAATGGGTTGTCAAACAGGCACTGGACATCGGGCTGCATGGAGTCATTTTCAATGGCGTCGACACGCGAGAACAGGCGTTGATTGCCATCAAAAGCATGCGGTACCCGCAACTGAAGGGCTCCCAATACTACGAGCCGAACGGCACGCGAGGTGCGGGACCCGCCAATGCCACGTGGATCTGGGGAATCAGCGGCGATGAATACGATCGGCACGCCGACCTGTGGCCGCTTAATCCCGAGGGCGACCTGATTGCGATTCTCATGGTCGAATCGGTGGAGGGCTTGCAGAATCTCGATGCCATCGCAACGACGCCGGGCGTCGGCGCCCTGTTCGTCGGCGCCGCCAACGACTTGACGCGCTCCATGGGCGTTCGCCCCGGTTCGCCGGAGGTGGAGGCGGGACTGCAAAAAGTTTTGGCTGCATGTAAGGCTCATCGCGTGGCGTGCGCCATCAGCGCCAACAACGGGAATGATGTGGCGAAACGCGTCAGGGAAGGGTGGAACATCATCCGCTCGACCGTGCCTGCCATCACTGCAGGCCGAGCGCTCCTGGGAGAGAAAAACTAGCCGCGAATTACGCCAATGACGCGAACGGCGCATCAAAAATCCATTGATGCGCCGTTCGCGTCATTGGCGTAATTCGCGGCTAATTCTTCTCTCTACACCTCACACGTTTGCAGCCTTGAGCGCTGCAAGTACGCGCGCTTCTCTGAATGGAACACGACGGAGACGTACTCCGGTCGCGTCGTAGATCGCGTTGGCGACCGCGGCGATCATGGGTTTGCACATCGTCTCGCCGGCTCCATAAGGAGGAAGATCCGGCCGCTTCGGGTTGGGATCCCCGTTTACCAGCACGACGTCGATCTTCTCCGGCGTGTCCGCGTGCGTGAAGCTTGGATGAGAGTTCCAATCCACGCTCGTGACTTTTTCGGTATCGAACTGCACTTCCTCGTGGAGCGCGCGGCTTACGGAATGGAGCATGCCGCATTCTATGGTGCGGCGCAGGGTTTCAGGGTTGATGACCAGACCGCAGTCGTGTGCACAAACGAGCCGCTTTACCCAAAC
>QHXD01000841.1 GCA_003223895.1 Acidobacteriota bacterium | reverse complement strand
GTCTGTGATCTCCCGCCGGCTGGCGGCAAGATCCGCGCGAGTCGCGTCGAGATTGGCGGCAACCGTCTTTACTTCACCCGAAACGCTGCCAATTTTGGTATCAGCGGTCTGCTGAACTTCGGCCAGCTTGGTGGTGGCTTCCTGGCGTACGGCCGCTACCTCACTGGAATTGGCCTTCGCGGCCAGCTCGGTGGCCAGCTGTTCCCGTGCCTTTTCCTGTTCGGCCTTCAGGCGCTCGGCAAATCTTCGCGATGCATCGAGTTCCTGAGATGTGACACCGGCGCGTTTGGTGACGACCTGGATGTCCGATGCCATATCGGTGGTCTGGGCCCGCATCTTTTTCATTTCATCGGCCTGATTGGCAAGGTCCTGCTGGAGGACGGCAATCTGTGCCTCCAACGCAGTCCGAGTCGAGTAATGGCTATACCCAATGCCTATAATTAGAAGCAGGCAGACGGCGATTCCCCCTATCAGGAGGTTATTGTTTCGGGGAGGCGGTGGAGGAGCACTGGTGGCGCCACCCTCTTTTGGTTTCAAACTGAACGACATTGCTGGTCCTTTCCTTGTGGTCCCGGGCTTCGGGCCGGGGTAGATTATCCCACGAATTCCGAAATTTAGACGAGCGAGTTGTTGGATGGATAGTGCCATAATTCGCAATGAAATCTACCGAATCGTCCGGAAAATTCCTCGGGGAAGTGTCTTATCATATGGGGACATAGGCCGGATTGTGGGCACCGGACCCCGCCAGGTGGCGGCGGCCATGCGGGCCTGTCCGGCAGGCCTGCCCTGGCATCGAGTGGTCGGCGCCGGCGGAACGATCCGGACGCCGGGCGAGTACGCCTGGATTCAGCGGGAACGGCTGATCGCGGAAGGTATACGGTTCCGCGGAAGGGGCTTTTCATATGACCTCTACCGGTGGAAAACCGGGAAATACCCGCACTGAGCGGGACTCGATGGGCGAGATCCAGGTTCCCGGAAACGCCCTTTACGGTGCGCAGACTCAACGCGCCGCCGAAAATTTTCCAATCAGCAATCTCAGGTTTCCCCGTGAGTTCATCCGAGCGCTGGGACTCATCAAACTTTCCGCCGCACGCGCCAATATGGACCTGGGTCTTCTCGAAAAGAAAATAGGCGATGCGATTGTCAAGGCATCGCAGGAAGTGATTGACGGAAAGCTGGACGAGCACTTCGTTCTGGATATCTTTCAGACCGGTTCGGGTACCTCTACAAATATGAACGCCAACGAGGTCATCTCGAATCGGGCGATTCAGATTCTCGGAGGAGTTGTCGGGTCGAAGAAGCCTGTGCATCCAAACGACCACGTCAACATGGGCCAATCCAGCAATGACGTGATTCCAAGTGCCATGCACGTCGCCGCGATGGAGTCCATCGAACGATCGCTGATTCCGGCGCTCCGCAAGCTTCAGCGGTCGCTTGCTGCGAAAGCGAAGGAGTTCGATTCCATTGTCAAAATAGGAAGAACCCACCTTCAGGATGCCACCCCGGTTCGGCTTGGCCAGGAGTTTGGAGGATACGCGCGCCAGATGCAGCTTGGCATCCGGCGGCTCGAGAAGTTACGAGACATGCTGGGAGAACTGCCGCTTGGTGGTACGGCTGTCGGAACCGGTATCAACACCCATCCGAAGTTTGCTGCAAAGGCAATCCAGCACCTTTCAAAGCTCACCAATTTAAAATTTCGTGAGGCCGAGGACCACTTTGAGGCGCAGGGGGCCAAGGACGCTATCGTCGAAGCGAGTGGCGTGTTAAAGACGATTGCTGCAAGTTTGACAAAGATTGCCAATGACATCCGCTGGCTGGGTTCAGGCCCTCGATGCGGTATCGGAGAAATTCATCTTCCTGAAACGCAGCCCGGATCATCGAT
This sequence comes from Acidobacteriota bacterium, assembly GCA_003223895.1. GTDB lineage: Bacteria > Acidobacteriota > Terriglobia > 20CM-2-55-15 > 20CM-2-55-15 > 20CM-2-55-15. The sequence continues at coordinate 829 of QHXD01000841.1, read as the reverse complement.
CATGCCCGGGAAAGTGAATCCCGTTATTGCAGAATCCGTACTGATGGCGGCAGCGCAAGTCATCGGGAATGATCTGGCTGTGACGATCGGCGGCCAGGCCGGCGTTTTCGAATTGAACGTCATGATGCCGGTAATGGCCCATAACATTCTGGAGTCGATTCGGTTGCTCGCTGCCTCAGCCAACAATTTTGCCGATCGCTGCATATCCGGCATCGATGCGAACAGGGAAAGATGCAATGAGATGGTCGAGAAGAGCCTCGCCATGTGCACAGCACTGGCGCCTGAAATCGGCTATGACGCTGCGGCGAAAAAGCAATCGTTAGCGCCTCGCGCGAACGAGGAAGACCGCGCAAGATTTAAAGCGGCGCGGGATTACATGATCCGTGTGGATGATGTAGTGCGATGCTCGAATCCGCGATGTGGCAAGCGTATCCAGTTCACCTGCCAGTCCGTCGCTCTAATATGAAGGTCGCGCTTCTTGGAGCCAATGGACAGCTCGGTCAGGACTTGCAGCGGGCACTCGAGGCCCACGACGTCACGCCTCTGACTCGAACCGATGTTGATGTGACGAATAGCGCGCGGACTCGGACTGTGTTGATGGGTCTTCATCCGGACGTGGTCTTCAACACGACGGCGTATCATCGGGTCGACGATTGTGAGACCAACCCGGAAACCGCCTATGCCGTAAATACGCTTTCCGTGTTGAACCTCGTCCGGATCGCAAATGAGCTCGATGCCGTTGTCGTGCATCTGAGCACGGATTACGTTTTTGATGGCAAAGCCAGGGAGCCTTATACAGAGAAAAGCGAACCGTTTCCTCTCAGCGTTT
>QHXD01000840.1 GCA_003223895.1 Acidobacteriota bacterium | reverse complement strand
CTTGAACATAACTACTCGCCAGAGGTCCGTAACTCCCCCAGTACTTGAGCTTCGACTGGATGAGTATCGGCGTGAAGACGATCAGTGGCCCGAGAATGACCGCCAAGCAAATGAGGAAAAAGAAAACCAGTTCCAGCTCATAAGAGTGCAGAGATGTGCCATTGAACAGGATATCCCCGCCTATCGAGGCGCAGAGGATAGAGGAGATCGCGAAAACCAGCACCGAAAACCTCCGCATTCCTACGTTGACGAAATTCAGCCCCCCAACACCATCGGGATGCGTCGCGACCACGCGCAAGTCAAGTCTCGAGATCCGAAAAAGGAGGTAGGCCCACAGCCCGAGTCTCCAGGCCCAGAGAAAGCCGCCGAAGAGGAGTAGAGGCATGCTGACCCAGAGAAACCACCAGTCGGCAGCCGTCTCAGAGACTAATGCTCCGTTACGTGGGTGATTCCAGGAAGAGATGCTGGCGGAAACATCCCTGTATAGTCCTAATGACGTGTAAGAGTAGACAAGAGCCAGGATCACTAATTCGGCAATCATCGAACTCGCGAGAGCGCTCGTTCGCAAGATGGCGTTTTCGAAGCGAGTGAAGTCCATGCTTGAGACGATGCCGCCTCTCAGAAAACTGTTTAGGACACTTCTGAGGCGCGGGTTGACGAATTTCCCCAGCGCAATCGTGCAAGGCAAAGCCACCAGGAATCTGGCGTACTGAACCAGGTCAACAAGAAACGGGATTTGGACCTGGCCGCCAAGGGCCAATCCTTTGTGTGCAGTGAAAACCAGGAGCGGCGCCCAGGCGATCAGCGCGGCCAGTATAATTTGGTAGGTCAAGTTCTGAGGAATCCACTTGAACAGTTCAAGCCTTCGCAATCGCTTGATCAGCGCACTACCGTCGGCGAGTGAGAATTCGACCTTCTGCAAGAATCCTCCAAGCGTGTCGCGCTAAAACTGCAACTGCACGCGTGTCTGGAAAAATTGCGTCTTACCGACGAGATTGAAGCGATTGAGCGAACCATACCCATACACAAACTCGAGCCGAACGTTGTCTGACATGTGCCAGTTCACCACCGGCGTGATCCTCCAGAATTTCCCGCCTCTCACCGGGCCGCTGTTGAGGTCTATGTAAGAGAAACGACCGGCCAGTTCCCAGGCTCCAGGTCCACCGCTGAAGACGGGTCGCAAAGGCGAGATCTGATCGAAGTATCCGCCGCGGGTGTTATAAACGCGCACCTCGCCCGTGGGCAACCATGAGATGAACGCATCGCCGCCGTTGAAGGAAGGGTTGCCTTTCTCCGGAGACTTCACGTTCTCAAAGAAGTATTCCGTGCCGACCAGGAGCGAGCGGGGCCGGTAGTAGGCCTCAATTCCGGATATCCGGGTTTGTGTCGCTGGAAACTTTCCGGTGTCGAGGAAGTAAGGAGACTCAAAGACCTCTGGTCGTGTGCGAAGTTGTAGCATCTCGTCTTTGGGTTTTCCATACCGCAGGTTGAAGCCGATGTGGAGGACCTTCTCCGACGCTTCCGACATGAGTGGCACCCATGCGACTCGCCCTGCGACCTGATGCGCGTATGTTGAAAACGTCTGACCCTCAGAGAAGCGGTCCCCATAAGCACCCAGATTCCAGATCAAATGTTTCTTGGGAGCATAACCGAGCCATTTGACTCCATCAGCGAGGATAGGAAGCATTGCATCGCTGAACGTCGCTCTTTCATTAGTCCAGCCCGCGTACCCGATCATGACTTTGTTCAGAGAGACGCCTTCTTTGGTTCGGCCGATGACAATATCACCCCACAGTTCGGGTGTTGCGATCATGACCTGGGTCTGGCGGAACAACCATTTCTTAGTCGGAACGTCGTACAGGATTCCGACGCTCCAGCTTATATTTCGATCGGTTTTGAAAAGGCCTCGGAATAACAAACGGTCATCCCGGATTTTCGGCGTGGGATGCACTTCGATCTGTTCCTTACTCGCAGCATCCTGAGCAAAGGCGGCAAAGTCGTAAAGAAAGCCGGCTCCGAAGCGGAACGTGGTGAATTTCAAGTCGAATTCGTTCCAATTGACGAGTTTACGAGCTGGTTGCCCGGCCTCGTCGTCAACCGCTTCGATGGTGTCGTCGAGCGTCGGTGGGTGCGAACCTGGTGCGGGATTGGGCGACGAAGTCTGAGGCGGTGGAGCGCTGCCGGCCGGGTGATCCACCTGGCCGAGCAGGGACAACGGCAGGCACAAAAGGATAGCAAGCAGTGTGCGTGCACCTGCCGTTGTCTTTCGCTCTCTTCGAGCCACTTCAGTACTCGTAGTAGAGTTTCTGGATCTCTTCGGGCGTACGTTTAGTCAGCAACGCCAGAGAGAGAAGGATGCGCGCCTTTTGCGGGTTCAGCTCATCGGACGCGATGAAACCGAACTTATCGTCATCGATCTCGACCTTTCGGCCGACTGATCCCGTCGGCACGCGGGAACTGCGTACGATAACGACGCCTTTTTTCACGGCATTCGCCGCCGCGTGCACCGCGGCTTTGTTTATGTTGCCGTTTCCGACGCCGGCGATCACAATGCCCTTCGCGCCATTCGCCACTGAGCAGTCGATCAAGTCGGGAGACATGTCCAGGCTGGCGAAGATAACGTCCACACGCGGCAGCTGCGTCACATTCGTAATGTCGAACTCCGATTGCGTGGTGTGTTTCCACCCCGGGGTCTTGAAGAAATCGTTTTTTCCATAGTTCGCGGTGCCGACCAAACCACGAAGCGGCGACATGAAGGTCTGTACAGCAGTCGTGCTGGTCTTGGTCAACGAATGTGCGTCCTGGATCCAATCGTTCATGACGACGAGTACGCCGCGGCCCTTCGCCTTCGGGTCGGCGGCAACGCCCACCGCGTTGTACAGATTCAGCGGGCCGTCGGCACTGACTGCGGTCGACGGGCGCATGGAACCCACCAGCACGACCGGCTTATCCGTCTTCACCGTCAGGTTCAGAAAGAAAGCCGACTCTTCCATCGTGTCGGTTCCGTGGGTAACCACGATCCCGTCCACATCAGCCGACTTCGCCAAATCATTGATGCGTTTTGCAAGTTTGATCAGGATATCGAAACTCATGTCCTGCGATCCTACGTTCGCTATCTGTTCGCCTTTGATGTTCGCCAGGTCCCCGACGCCAGGAACGGCAGCAATCATCGCGTCGATCGTCACGGCGCCGGATTGATATCCGGCTTGTGTGCCGGTGGCCGCCGCACCGGCGATCGTGCCACCCGTTGCCAGGATGATGACGTTAGGTTTTTTTGTCTGGGCGCGAACAGCAGGGGCGTGCATGAGGATCGCGACGATCAGCGGTGCGATCCAGATTTTATGAAACGATTTCATGGTCATATGATTTCCTTTCTGAAAGCTATAGAGCGTCACCTTTACGTCGAAGACGTACGGCGTCTATTTCT
>QHXD01000052.1 GCA_003223895.1 Acidobacteriota bacterium | reverse complement strand
ATGCAGCACAACGACATGATAGAGATCAACATCATGAACGGTCGTTGGTTTCGGAAGCCTACGACCGAAAAAGCGATCCGCCGATCTCCACGGATCCTGCCTACCCACATATTGAGTTTAAGCAGCCGCAGCGAAAGCTCCGAAAAACTACCATCGAATGGGATCGAGTCCATCTGCTCGACGATCCATTGGCCCATGTCGCTTATAAGCGGAGGAGCACTCGCGACGCCCATGTATGCGATGAGTGCTGCCCAGTCGTGATGAATCACGGGGATCAGCTTCTGTGTGTCGAAACTATCAGTGCCGCCTGATCTTCTATGGAGGTGAGCCGAAAGTCGCCGCTAAGGTAAACGGCATCTTTAGAAGTGAGCATGAGGTTCAACGTCATGTTCGCAAAACAATCCGGCCGGTCTGGACCGGATTCCTAAAGCAATATCTCAAACGTGAGAGACCAAGCCAACGGAAAGCTTTCGCATCAGAATCGTGCTCAGCCTACAGCTCCTAATGGTGAAGAGGAGAGTGACAGATGGTCGGAGACGAGGAAATAGACATTCAATGTCGTTCAGTCAAATCGAATCACTTGTACGGATTGTCGACATAGAGGATGCGGCAGATCGCGAGGTAAACGAGTCGATGGCCGATGGTCAGCACAACGCCCGCCGCCAGGTGAACAAACGCGTTGCCCATGCGGGACTCGCGCTGCAGTGGAAATCGCCGCGTGATACCGAACACAAGCGGGGCCATGGCAGCCCATAAGATCCAGTAAGGAATCTCCCATACAAGCATCTCTGGAAATGTCGGCGGCGTGCTGAAGATTTCTACATAGTGCCTGGAGTAATAGTAGTAGTTGAACGTGAACGACACAGCTATCAGCATCCATCCAGCTGCGATAGGCCCGCAAGGCCCGGTGCCAGCGGTACGTCATGTCGGAACAAATATAGAATGCCGGCGGCGATGACAAGAACGGTCGCGATTCTAAATCCGGAATCAGCGCGTGGAAGAACGGCGGAGACCTGGGCGAGAGTGCGGATGCAGTTGCCGGGAAAAATCGAGACGCTGGAGACCAGGGCGCCCGGACACGGGATCGAACTGACGGCGAATGCGATCAGGAGTGGTGCAACAACCATCATTGCCGTCGGAGGCGATGGAACCATCAATGAGGTCGTGAATGGGTTCTTCGAGAATGAGCGCTTGATCTCGAACGAGGTAACACTCGGGATTGTCCCGCGCGGAAGCGGCTCAGACTTCTGGAGGATTTTGAATTTGCCGCCCGATGAGAGAACTGCCGCATCGGTCATTCACAGCGGCGCGCCGCGGCTGATCGACATCATGAAAGTGCGTTACACCCGAATGGATGGCACGAGCGCGCTCCGCTATTCGGTCAACATTACAAGCTTTGGAATGGGCGGTCTGGTGGCAGCGAGAGCCAATCGGTCCGCAAAGCCGCTCGGTGGGCAGATCGCGTTTCTCGCTGCGACAATCCGGACAGCACTGGCCTTTACCGGGAATTCGGTTACGCTCAGGCTGGACAACTCGAAAACGGTCGAGGCAAAAATCACCAACGTCGCCGTCGGCAATGGGCAGTATCACGGCGCTGGAATGTGGATCTGCCCCGGCGCCTCCATCGAAGACGGAATGCTCGATCTGACCGTAATCAAATACCTGTCGTTGTGGGAGCTCGTCAGGGGTCTGCCGGCGCTCTATAACGGCGGCATCTACACCCATTCCAAGGTGGAATCTTATCGGGTGAAACGCGTTCAGGCAGATTCCCTTGAAACCACCCTGATCGAGATCGATGGTGAACCCCTCGGACGCCTGCCCATTGAGGTATCCATCCTGCCGGGAGCTATCCGCGTTTTGATGCCATGATCGTCCCTGAACAGAAAACTTCAGCCGCGGATTACGCGAATTACGCGGATGGGCGCGCAAGCATACTGTATCCCGGACATATGAGGATTATCGCGCGCCCATCCGCGTAATTCGCGTAATCCGCGGCTGAAGTCCTTTTGGCTATTGCGAGTTCCTCATCGCTTGCAGGTTGGGGATATGCCGGATGAACACAATGGCGAGCAGGACGTAAGCGTAACCTCCCACCAAAATGGAGATCAGGAGCATCGTCGAAAGCGAGGCAATCGCGCCTTCCTGTTCCCAGCCGGCCTTCCGCCCGACGAAGCGAAGCACCGGGTAAAGCGGCAGACAAATCAGCGTGATCCGCGGCTCGAGAAAGAGCAGCACCCCGACGGTAGTCGCCACGCCTTTGCCGCCGTTGAATTTGAGGAACGGGCTCCAGCAGTGTCCTATGACCGAGGCAATACCGACGAGCCATTCACCTGAGAGCAGCCACAACGCAATGAAACCCTTGGAGATGTCACCGACCAGCGCGATCGCCGCTCGCCATTTGCTGGAAACGCGAAGGACGTTGTTGAACCCGGGATTCTTCGAACCGACTTTGGTGATATCGATTCCTGTGCCCAGCATCGCGACTTTCGCGAAAGGGATGGAACCGATGAGGAAGCTAAGAATCAATTTCCAGGCCAGGATCACTTCACTTTATAGCCGAACTTGCGCAGCATCTCTTTGCGCGCAGCTCTGTCGGAATCCTGCTCGACACCTTTGGGAGACGAACCGTCGACCACGCCCATGATCCCACGGCCCTGCTCCGTTTCCGCTACGACGACTTCGAGCGGATTCGCCGTTGCGCAGTAGATTCGGCAAACTTCCTGACACATCTTCACGGAGTTGAGCACGTTGATCGGGAACGCATCTTTAACAAGGATTGCAAAAACGTGGCCGGCCCCGATATTCTGCAAAATGCCGACGGCGGCCTTTGTGAGGCCGGCATCATTTCCTTCATGCCGGATCAGGCAGGGGCCCGACGCCTCGGTAAACGCCACACCGAATTTAATATGAGGAGAGGAGCCCGCCAGGATTTCATAGAGGTCTTCGGCGGTCTTGATGAAGTGCGTTTGGCCCAGGATGACATTGGCGCCCTCGGGAATCTCAACGCGGACCGTTTTGAATTCCATATCCACCTCTTGAGTGGCGTAGTAATTTGGGAGTCCGCCGCGAATTACGCGAATGACGCCAGATTACCACGCGACACGCATGATAGAATTTCTAGATGATACGCTACTACGCCGCGATGGGTCTCCAATTGCTGGGACTTATTTTAACCGGCGAAGCGTTGTTGCTTTATTTTGGCCAGATGGGACCATTGATGAAGACTGCCTCACTCGGGGCAGGTTTGTTTTACGCCGGTTGGTTTATTCGTCCGCGAACCGGCAAATAGGAACAGAAAAAAGTGTCGTCACGCTATCGCTCAACGTTTTCGGGACTAGGCTTCAGACCCTGGACGCCGGCAGTCAGGATCCTCATCGTCAGCTGTGTCATTGCGTTCTTCGTGGAGCTTATCGATCCCTCCTTTATCTCCAACTTCGGTCTTACCCCGGCCCAGGTGACGCACAACTTCCACCTATGGCAACTGGTGACCTACATTTTCCTCCACGCGACCGGCCAGCCGTTCCACATCATCTTCAACATGCTCGGCCTGTGGATGTTCGGGTCTGAACTCGAATCATTGTGGGGTAGCCGCCAGTTCACGAAGTTCTTCTTCATCTGTGGTATCGGGGCCGGACTTCTGTCGGTTCTGCTTTCGCCGAATTCTTTCGTCACCACGATTGGCGCGTCGGGAGCGATTTACGGAATACTGGCAGCCTACGGAATCCTGTTTCCGAATCGAATCATCATCTTCATCATCTTTCCGATCCCCGCCAAATGGTTCGTTCTGCTGCTTGGTGGTATGGCCTTCTTCTCCTCGCTCTCGGCCAGCGGCAGCGGTATCGCTAATGTCGCACACCTTGGGGGCATGCTTTGCGGCCTGATTTATCTTCGCGGAGGACGAGTGTTCAGCGACATCAGGTACCGCTACGACCGGTGGCACCGCAACCGCCTGCGACGGAAGTTCGAGGTCTACTACAACGAACGCCGGCGTAACGATGACGACCAACAAAAATGGCGACGGTGGCGATAGAACGATTCCGAAGTTACAACCATTGGTTAAAGGAAAAGTTCGGCGAGCGCGTTTATAAAGTCATCGTGGATGCGGGATTCACCTGCCCAAACCGCGACGGAACCGTTGCCGTGGGCGGATGCGCGTACTGCAACAATAACTCGTTTCGTCCGCCTTCCGCGGTCAAGACCGATCCCATTCGGGACCAGGTTCGTGAAGGGATCGAATACATCCGGAAGCGATTTCAGGCGAACAAATTCATCATCTATTTCCAGCCCTTCACGAATACCTACGCCGAGACCGAATACCTCCGGCAACTCTATAGCGATGCAATCGACCACGCCGAAGTCGTCGGACTGGCGATCGGGACGCGCCCGGATTGCGTGGATGAAGAAAAGATCCGGATGATCGAAGGAATCGCGCAGCGGACTTTCGTGTCGTTGGAATTTGGCGTGGAATCCATCTATGACGAAACGCTTCGGCGCGTGAATCGCGGGCACGATTACGCCGCGTTTCTAAGGGCGATGGAGCTGGCGCGCGGCCGGTCGATCCACATCGGGGCGCACTTGATCCTGGGCTTCCCATGGGAGACGCGGGAGCAATGGCTGGCGATGGCGGATGAGATGTCGCGTGCGCGCGTGGATGCGCTCAAGATTCATCATTTGCACATCGTTCGTGGAACCGCTCTCGCGGCCGAATATTCGCGCGAGCCGTTTCGAGTGCTGGGCTATGACGAATATCTCGATCTGCTTTGCGATTTCGTCGAACGGCTCGATCCGAGAATCGTCATCGAGCGCATGTTCGGCGAAGCGCCCTTCGGCCTGCTGGTCGCGCCGACCTGGCGCCGCAACAAGAACGACCTGGTGTTGGATATCCAGAGGAAATTCGAGGAACGAGATGTCCGGCAGGGAGCAAACTGTAGCGGCGGTCTATGACCGCCGGCGGTCATAGACCGCCGCTACAGTAAATCAGTTCACCCTTACAACAAACGGTTTCAGGTCGTCCTTCCTCAGCTGCCCAGCAAGCTTCTGCGCCGCTTGAATGTCCGGTTCGCGGCCGATACGCACCCGATAAATCGTCGTCTCGCCGGCAAAACTCTGGACGGTCACAGCCGGATATTTCTTCTCCAACTGCTGCTTCAGAACCTCCGCCGCGCGGAGATTCTCGAATGCGCCGACCTGCACGCAATAAACCGTGCGGGCAGCCTGACCCTGCTTGAGAACCTTCAGTTTCACCGGGGCCACGCCTGCGCGCACCATGTCGATCTCGCGCGCTGCGCGAAGCGACAGGTCGATCACGCGGCCATCGATGAACGGACCGCGATCGTTGATCCTCACATCCACTTCCCGCCCGTTCGTCTTATTCGTCACTCGGACGAGCGTGTTGAACGGCAGCGTTCGGTGCGCCGCCGTCATTTCCTTATATGTATCGAAGATTTCACCACTCGCCGTACGCCGGCCGTGGTAGGGCTCGGCGTAATACGACGCGGTCCCTTCCAACTCATTCGAAGAAACAGAGGGAGCCGAAGTAGGCTGGGGAGCTTTGACCTGAACTCTCTTGTGCCCGCAGGCGGAAAGAAACAGAACCGTGCAGATGAGAAACACTAACCGACGCACGCAACTGTAATAGCATACTGGCGGGAGCCCTACAATAGTTAGATCATTTATTGAGCCTTCCACACAATGGATTGTGATTGTGAAACTCCCCTCCTAAGTTAGGAGGGGTGCCTGCGAGGCCATCAAATTCCAGAAAAGGCCGAGCAGGCGGGGTGGTTCCAAAACTTCTGCTTGCAGGGTTTGCTGAGGAACCACCCGTCACCCTCCTGACTTAGGAGGGGAATCGTCGCGTCCTTCAATTCATTCACACCTTCTATTACAAAACTGTCGGCGGTCACAGACCGCCGCTACAGTTGGGGGCTCCGGTTCCTTCCAGAGTTGACGTGCTAAACTTCGTTCATGGTGCTTGGGTTATTGACCGCGTCACTCGTCTCCATCGTTTGTTTCATTATCACGGCCTTCATGGGATTCATGATGGTGGGCCGTACCGGCCTGGGCCAGCATTTCCTTTTCGGCTTCTTCACTACGTTTCTTGTGACTCTCGCGCAGAGCATGACGATGTTCTACTTCATCGGCACGGGCAAGCAGGTGAAAGATCTGGTTGCGAATCATCCCTCGGGTAAGGAATTCATCCAGCGCACGAAGGTGTTCAAGGCCAGGGTGTTCCCACCGGCCCTCTGGGCCATGTTATTCACAATGGCAACCATGATCCTTGGAGGTGGCGTTGACACGCGGGTCATTCCGGCTTTTGTCCATACCGTGCTTGCAACCGCTGCGCTCTACTTCAACGTTGTCGCGTTTTGGAAAGAAGCGAAGTACATGGTCGAGCACAACATGCTAATGGAAGAGCTCGATCGTTTTTTGCGGTCCGCACCGCCGGTTCCGGTTGAAGTGGTTGGTCACGGTGTTGACTCTGACGGCAAATGAGCATTCTTTCCCGCCTCACGCATTCGCCTCGCGTCGAATCTTCGGAACTCGAAACGCCTGAGCAGGTCGACGCATTCATCGACTCGCGGGCGCTCGAATATTCCACGCGGCTTGAAGACGACTTCGTCCAGCGCGCCGTGAGTCTGGGGGTTGATGGAGGAATGATCCTCGACGTCGGCACGCGTGTTGGACTCATCGCTCTGAAAATCCTGTGGCAGAATGAGAACATTGGAGTGGAACGTTCGGCCATGATGATTGATCGGGCACGCGAGACCGCGACGGCCTGGGAGTTGGGCGAGCGCGCGTTCTTTCAGGTCGGAGACGCCCGGCGGATGCGGTTAAAGACGGCTTACTTCGATCTCGTTGTTTCCGATTCGGTGCTGCACTGTTTCGACGATCCGGTTGTCGTGCTCCGTGAAGTGAATCGCGTGCTGAAGCCGAAAGGCGCTCTTCTGATTCGAGATTTCCAGAGGCCCGGACGGTTCCAAATGGCAAAACGCATCGAAGAGCACAGCGCGCGGTACGGTAACCGGATGCGACACCATGTTGAAACGGCGCTCCGGGGCGCGTATACGCGGGGGGAGCTCGAACAAATGGTGCGGGACTCCGGCCTGGAGCGAGCTCGCGTTGTTGAACTCGACGAACACCACCTGGAGATCGAGCGTACAGGCGAGAGCGATCCGAACTCCTGGATCAAAGCGCGGGAGCAATACTTGTAAAAGGTATGGGAAGCGGGTATTCCCCTCCTGGGACAGGAGGGGAACACCCGTTCCCTGAAACATTCGTCGAAATGCAAAACATCCTCATCATCGGAGGCAATGCGGCAGGACTGACGGCGGCATCCCGCGCCAAGCGACTCGATCCCCGCCTGAACGTCACGGTTCTCGAAAAGAGTCCGTATATCTCCTACAGCACGTGCGGCATTCCCTACTACTTCGCGAAAATGGTGGAATCCAGCGATCTGGTCTCGTACACCCCCGAATCTTTCGAGAAGGAGCGCGGAATCAAAGTCCACAACAACACCCGGATTGATGAAATCTCCCCGTCACGGAAGCGAGTGATGGGAACCCGCTCGGATACGGACGAGCGCGTGGAGTTTTCCTACGAGCGGCTGCTGATTGCGACCGGCGTGAAGCCGAAACTTCCCGATGTTCCCGGGACGGGCCTGAAGAACGTTTTCACGATCATCGATCTTCAGGATGCGATACGCATCAATGAAGCGCTTGAAAAGGCACAGCGGGTGGCCATCATCGGGGCGGGATATGTGGGGCTTGAAGTTGCCGAATGCCTTCAGTCGGTCGGCAAAACGGTGCACTTGTTCGAACGGGAGCCTCAGGTGCTGCCGGGCATCGACCACGACATGGCTCAGATCATTGAATATGAGTTGCAGCGTTTTGGCGTCATCTTGTCGGTCGGAGCCAAAGTTTTGGCACTGGTCGGAAGCGACGGCCGGGTTAATGGCGTGAAAGCCGCCAGCGGCCTGGGTATCGCCCCGGCCGACGTGGTACTCCTCGACACCGGAGTTGTCCCAAACGTGGATCTGGCGCACGAAGCCGGCATTCAGACGGGTGTAACCGGCGCCATTTCGGTCAATTCGTATATGGAAACGAACGTGCCAACGATTTTTGCAGCAGGAAACTGCGCTGAGACGTACTGTGCGATACGGCGACGACCGATACTTCACTATATAGGAACGGTCGCCGCAAAACAGGGACGAGTTGCCGGCGACAATCTGGCGGCTCGGAGGACCAAGTTCCTGGGGGCGGTCGGCACAACGGTGTTGAAGGTCTTCGACCTTGCCGTGGGCCGAACCGGCTTGAGTTCCCGGGAGGCGGCCGCTGAAAGTATCCCGGTTGTTTCGGCGCGTATAGAAGCATTGGACCGCGCTGCTTACTATCCGACGGCCCGGAAGATCTGGGTCAAGCTGATAGCCGAGCGCGAGAGCCGGAAGCTCATCGGTGCCCAGGTTGTGGGCTACGGTGAAGCTTCAAAGCGTATTGACGTGGCAGCCACGGCCATCACGGCCGGCATGCGGGTGGATGAACTGGCGCAAATCGACCTGGCCTATTCCCCGCCCTACGGAAATCTTTGGGATCCTCTGTTGGTTGCGGCTCAAAAGCTCTTGCGTCAAATGGCTCTGTGGTAAAATGCCGCCAGTTTTTTAAGGCAAGAAGCCTTAATGCAAGGAGCAGTGGACAGGACATGAAGTTGAGGTTTCCAAAAGTAATCGTTGCAGTATTGGCGCTCGCCGCCCCGGCCTTCGCCGAACGATTGGATTTTCCGAAGGACGGTCTCGAAAGCCGGATTGAGTTCTGGAAGAAGGTTTACACGCAGTACGGCGAGAAGGACGTCATCATCCACGATCGCATCAATGTGAACCTTGTCTATGACATTGCCAGCCCAGACGACGCTCGGTCGCGGATTTCGACCGTTCAGCGGGCGCTCAAAGAGATTCGCGACAATCTCGATACACCCGAAAACCTGAGCTCGATCGGAAAGCAGGTACGCGACACCATCGTCTCGAATTCTGTTCCGCTCACCCCGGCGGCACTCGACGAATTGTTCGAGAACGTCCATACCCAGCTCGGAATCAAAGAGCGCTTCCGTGATGGCGTTATTCGTTCTGGCCGATACGTTGACGCATTCCGTGAGATTTTTGCAAAAGAGAATGTCCCTGTAGAAATCGCGCTGCTGCCGCTGGTTGAATCGTCATTCGAGAATAGATCGTTATCGAAGGTGGGCGCGGCCGGAATCTGGCAGTTTACTCGCGGCACCGGACGGCTCTACATGAACGTCAACCGAAAGCTGGACGAGCGCCTCGATCCCTCAAAGGCCACGGTGGCCGCTGCCCGCCTGTTGCGCGGTAACTATGATGCGCTCGGCTCCTGGCCCGTCGCCATCACGGCTTATAATCACGGCAGGGGCGGGATGATGCGCGCGCAGGGCGCGGTCGGTACGGACATCACAACGATCATCAAAGATTATCGGGGACCGCTCTTCGGGTACGCTTCGATGAACTTCTACACGGAGTTCCTGGCCGCCGTCGAGGTTTACCAGAGTTACGAACAGTTTTTCGGGCAACTCACGCTCGATACTCCCACGATGAAAACGGCAGCAGCCAAAGCTGCTGCTTCAAAGACTGCAGCAAAACCGAGGCTACAGACCGCTAAAGCTTCCCCAGCAGACAGGTATAAGGTCCGCAAAGGGGACACCCTTTGGGACATCGCCCAGAAGTTCGGCTTGAGCATCGGCGACTTGATGGACAAGAACAACCTGCGCAATTCCGCGATTCACGCCGGACAGTTGCTGCTCGTAAAATAAAACGCGGGCTAAAGCCCGCGACTACATTGGGATGCGTATCTTCCATTTGGGGTGCCCGCGTTCCTAATGTAGTCGTGGGCTTTAGCCCGCGTTGTTCTCAGCCGCAAACATTCCTTTAACCGCTTCGCGTTGATTTGAGTAAGATTGGGCTCACGAAGGAGAGCCCAATGTATCTCGCACGGCGCGAATTTCTGACAAGATCTACATTATTGACGGCGGGCATCTTATTTGGTCCCGCCCGCCTGATAACAGCTCAGCAGACGCCGGCATCCGCCGGCCCCATCGATCCCACACTGCTCGAGGATCTGATTGCGGCCAACCGAATTCTCGCGCAGGAAGGTATCGTCGACGCTTTCGGTCACGTCAGTGTCCGGCACAATCGAAACCCTAATCGATTTCTTTTGTCGCGCTCGCTGGCGCCGGCACTCGTTACTGCGGCCGATATCATCGAGTACGATCTCGACAGCAATGCGGTGAATGCCAACGGCCGTGCCCAGTATTCCGAGCGGTTTATCCATGGGGAAATCTATAAGGCGCGGCCAGACGTAAACGCTGTAACGCACTGCCATTCGGCATCCCTTATCCCCTTCGGCGTGACCTCGGTGCCTTTGCGCCCGATGTACCACATGGCTGGGTTTATTGGCGAGGGCCTTCCGATTTTCGATATTCGCAAAACGGCCGGAATGACAGACATGCTGGTAAGCGATTCACAGAAGGGCCGCGCGCTCGCTCAGACGCTTGGAAACAAGACGGCGGTTCTGATGCGGGGACATGGCGTGGCGGTCGTCGGTCCGGCATTGCCATTTGCCGTCGGCCGCAGTGTTTATCTCGAGCTGAACGCCAGGGTTCAGGCCCAAACGATGGCTCTCGGGGGCGGACAGATCACTTATCTGGATCCCGAGGAAGCCCGGAAGATCATGGAAAGTGGCGAGAACCGCAGTTATGAGCGCCCCTGGGAGCTTTGGAAGAAGAAAGCGCTGGGCAAATAAGCGTTTCCTGTAGCGGCGGTCTGTGACCGCCGAAACCGGCGCTCTATGAAGGTGTGAATGAATTGCAGGAAAGGGTGTTCCCCTCCTCGGAGAGGAGGGGTGGCTGCGCCATCAGGAAGATGCTGCGAAGCCTCCTTATGAAGGCGCAGACGGGGTGGTCAGTCCCGGATAACGTTAGAACATCAACATTTACCATAATGACCACCCCGTCTGCGCCGCTTCGGAGGCTTCGCGCCTTTTTCTTACTGGCGCAGCCACCCCTCCTGTTCCAGGAGGGGAACACCCTGTCCTGGCAATTCATTCACACCTTCTAGAGCGCCGCTACAGTTAGAGCCGGACACATGAACACCGGTGACATTCGACTTCTTCTCTCCTATAACACGTGGGCCAATCGGCGGATCCTCGCCGCAGCGCGGCTTCTGACGGCGGAGGCTCTCCAGCGCGATCTTGGGACGAGTTATGGCTCGGTCCAGGGAACGCTGGTCCATCTTCTGTGGGCCGAATGGATCTGGCTTGAACGTTGGCTCGGCAGGTCGCCGAAACAGGTGTTTGGGACGGGGGATTTCCCTGATCTGGCGGCCATTGAAGAACGCCTGGCGACCATCCAGCGCGGGCAGGAAGTCTTCATTGAGACTCTCACCGACGATCGCTTAAAGACTCGTATTTCCTATGAAAACGCGCGGGGCGAGCGCTGGGAGTATTCGCTCGGCCACATGATGCAGCACATCGTAAACCACTCCACGTATCATCGTGGGCAGGTGGTGACCCTGCTGCGGCAGCTCGGCCAGACACCGCCCCCTACCGATTTCCTGGTTTATTTTGACGAGGGCGGTTCCTAGTGAACAGCTCGGCTGACAAGCGCCGCGCTGGCACTGGCGGCAACCACGCGATTGCGGCCGCGAGCCTTGGCGGAATAGAGCGAATGGTCGGCTTCCTCGATCAAGTCCTCGGGTAAGTATTCGGGCTTGAACGCGGCCAGACCGCAGCTGAAAGACAGCGAAAGCCGTGCCCGGCCGTCGATGGAAAGCTCGATCTGGTCGAGTTTCTTCTTCACGCGCTCGAAGTAAACGACGGCGCGGTCGGGTGTCGTCTCGGGAAGGATGATGGCGAACTCGTCGCCTCCAATACGGCACAGGATGTCTTCCTCGCGGAGGTTGACGCGGAGGAGCTGAGAGAAGAATTTCAAGACCTGATCGCCCCCGCGATGTCCTACTTCATCATTGATGTCCTTGAAATGGTCCAGATCCACCAAAGCCAGCGTCAAAGAGTGACCGTTTCGCCGGGCGCGAGCTACTTCCTGCAGCAGCCTCTCGTAGTAGAACCTGCGGTTCGGGATTTCGGTCAGCGCGTCGGTATAGGCGTAATCCTTGTAGATCCGCAGGCGCTCGATCTCGGCCTCGAGCAGTTGATTCTTGCGCTCGAGCTCTTCCAGCCTATCCTGCAGGCTGGACTGATGATTCATATTCAGCAATGCCATTGCATCCTCCAGTGCCGGATAAAAGCAACGGGTATGCCACGCCTGGACAAGTGTGGCGTCAACGACTTAGCCGCGACCTGACTGCGCGCGGCGAAGGCAATTCGTGCCCTGCTGGGCAAAGATTGCCATGAGCGGCTGCGAATGCAAGCCCGGTAGGGCGCAGCCATCAATGACATGAGCGGCTGCGAATGCAAGCAAGGTACAATCGAACCATGCGTCCGGCTGCCGGGAACCGGGATGATGTTCTTATCGGCGTACTGGCTTCTGTCCTTATAGTGAATGCTTTCCTGTTCTTTCTCTGGCGGGATCAGACCTTCGTCCATATCGATGCCATCGCGCACGTCAACAAAGCGCGGGGTATTTTTGACAACCTCACACCCGGCCTCCGCCAGCTGGGCACGGTCTGGCTTCCGCTGCCTCACATTTTGATTCTGCCTTTTGTCTGGATCGATGCGTTCTGGAGAAATGGAGCCGCCGGAAGCTTCGGCAGCGTTCTGTGTTACATCGGCACGAGTATTTTCCTGTTTCGGACGGGGTACGCGTGGACGGGATCCCGCATGGCGGGCTGGATCGCATTTCTGCTTTTCGCGCTGAATCCCCGGCTGATCTATCTCTTCTCGACGCCGGAGAACGAACCGCTCATGGTGCTGTGCGCCACGGGCCTACTCTATTATATGGTCCGCTGGACGGAAGATGAAAGCTGGAAGGCCTTCGCAATGGCGTCGTTGATGGCTTTCGCCGGAACACTCACCCGATATGAAGGATGGGCGATAGCGGCAACTATGGTCGTTCTGGTTCCGTTTCTTGCCCGAAAACAGCGGATCGCCTCCACGATACTTTTCACGGGAGCCGCCGTGGCCGGACCGATGTTGTGGATGCTGTTCAACATGATCTATTTCGATGACCCGCTCATGTTTGCTTACGGCATTGGTTCCGCCGAGGCTTATGCGTCACATAAAACCTTTCCAACCGCCGGTAAGTGGTGGGATTCGGCGGTGACGTACTTTATCGATGTGGCGTACTGCGTGAATTCGGCCGTGCTGTGGCTCGCCGTCGCAGGCCTGGTGCTCAGCCTGATTCTGGTGGGGCGGCGGTATTGGCGGCCCACAATAATACTCGCATCCGGTTGTTCGGCTCTTTTCGCGTTCTATGTGCTGAACCTCTATGCGAACATTGTGCCGGTCATCATGCCAGGCATGCTGGAAAACGACCGTCAGGCCACGATGAACGTTCGTTATGGAAGCATCCTGGCTTCGACCGTTGCGCTGTTTGCTGCCATGTTTATCTTTTTCATCATACGGAAGGTGGATCAGCACCGCGCCTACTCGTTGTTTCTGCTTGCCCCGCTTTTTCTGCCGGATCCGATTCCTGCTCCAAGCAATGAACCGATCTATCAGCAATTCACTCTTAACCTCTTCTATACCGAGGCAATCCACAACCAGGGCTTCTGGATGCCGCCTTTCGTCGAGGTTTCCCGAAAGCTGAAGGCCGACATGGAGGCCCTGCATGACGAAAACAGTCTCGTGATGACCAACACACGGATCGTTCACGTCGCCGTGTGGGCAACGGGCATTCCCATGCGCCGCTTCATGCACGAAATGAACGAGGAATACTGGGGGCCGAACCTCAACGGTTTCGATCCCAAAATCCGATGGGTCATCACCGAGGAAGGCGATCAGCTCTGGCACGCCCAGGGGAAATTTCTTCAGCGCAACTTCATTGAAGTCGCGAGCGCCAAAACGCCGGCAACTCAGATCGTTCATCTGTACCGCCGTCCGGAGTAAAAACAAAGAAGAATAGCCGCAGATTACGCGAATTACGCGGATGGGCGCGTAAGAAACCTTTGGATGCGCCCATCCGCGTAATCTGCGGCTATTCTTCTTTGTTTTTGCTCCGCTACAGATTCTCGATTTCAACGGGAGCGATACAGTCCGCTGGAGTAAATCCAAAGATCCGCGAGTAGAAATACAGTTCCGCCTCGACGGAGCGCCGGATGTTTGTCGCTTCGCGGAAGCCATGGCCTTCGGTGGGGAATGCGACGTAAGCGAAGGGCACGTGCCTGGCTTGCAGGGCGGCAATCATATGTTCCGCCTGGGATGGCGGCACGACTCTATCTTCCAGGCCTTGCAGCAGAATCACCGGGCAAGACAGGCGATCGGCAAAGTGCACGGGAGAACGCTGGCGGTAAAGCTCGGCCGCTTCCGGATAGGGCCCGACCAGTCCATCGCAGTATCGGGATTCGAATTTGTGCGTGTCCTTAGCGAGTTCCTCGAGATCCGCAACACCAAAGTAGCTGGCGCCGGCCGCAAAGACATCGTGAAAGACAAGTGCGCATAGCGTGGTGTAGCCGCCGGCGCTCCCGCCGCGGATGGCCATCCTTCTGCCGTCCACATCGCCACGCTTCTCGAGATACCGGGCAGCATTGATGCAGTCCTCCACATCCACGATCCCCCAATGGCCTTTGAGACGCTCACGATAAGCGCGGCCGTAGCCCGTACTGCCGCCGTAGTTCACATCCACGACTGCAAATCCGCGGCTCGTCCAATACTGGGTCGACAGCCGCAGACCTGACGTTGTCGCACTCGTCGGACCGCCATGACTGATCACCAGCAAAGGCGGGCGCTCGCCCGGGGGCGCCGAGAAGTCCTTGTTTTTCGGCGGATAGAAAAGCGCGAATGCAGTCTGACGGTTCGAAGTCGGAAACTCGATCGGCTCCGGCTCTGAAAGATGTTCAGGGGCGATCTCCATATTGAGACTTCGCCGAAGCACGTTAAGAGTGTCATTGCGAAGATCCAGCGAGACGATTGTGGGCGCCTCCGAGGGTGAAGCTACCGCGATATACAGAGTGTCCGCCCCGTCAGAGCAAAAACTCCCGAATGTTGTATAGGGAACGTCGAGCGTCGTAACGGTGTTTTTAACGCTATCGACGATCGCCAGATACTCGAGACCGTTCCTGCTGTAAATGCAGGCAATCCGGCCATCGGAAAGAAAGGCGTACCGCGAATACCCGAAAACCCATTGAGGAAGACCGACCTCACCATCGATCTGAAAAATCGGAACGATCTTGCCGGACCGTTCCGCGTAGAGATTCCACCAGTCCGTAAGATCCGAGACAAAATACAGTGTCCCATCCGGCGCCCATTCCGGCTGGAAGATCGACTCCGTCGAGCAGCCTGCAATGCGTCGTGGATTGCCGACCGACGCATCCTGCCCCAGGTCTCCCACCCACAGTTCGGTGCCGTCCCACGGCATCTGAGGATGCCGCCAGCAGGTCCAGGCCAGGCGGCGCCCGTCAGGACTGATCCTGGGGAACGAGTAGAAGTCGTAGCCGGAAAGAATGACCGTGACTTCACCCGTGCCGTCGGCCGGTACTGCAACAATCTCGTGGATCGCTTCACGCCCTTTCTCGTGACGTTCACGCACACAAATGAGCGTGGTTCCATCCGCTGTAACGCGGCCATCGGCGTATCGAAGACTTCCGGGGCTGGCCGCTTCGGGCGTGATGGCAATGGGATCCGAGTCCGGTTCTTTTCGATACAGGCGTTGATCTTTGAAATTGGAGAAGAAAACGGTGTCGTTGAGAACGGCGAATGCGCCCCCGCCGTACTCATGAGCGCGCGTGCGCGCATTGAAAACGGGCGGGAGCAAGTCGACAGGCTTTCCATTCAGCGGACATCGGACCAGCACTACACGTCCGGCTTCTTCCGGCCGCGCTTCGAGCCAATAGACAGACCCATTCGAAAAGTTGATTTCGCTGAAGCCGATGACCGACGACGTCAACAATGAGCTGGATATCGGGGATGCCCACGAACCGTAAGGAGCGATGGTGGGGCTCATATCTTGAGCGCCTGAGCTGCCGCATCGACTGTTCGCTCAATGTCCGACTCGGTGTGAGCCGCTGATAGGAAAGCCGCCTCGAATTGCGACGGCGGCAGATAGATGCCCTGATCGAGCATGGAATGGAAAAATCGATTAAACCGCTGGGTGTTCGACGTTTTCGCCGATTCGAAATCGGTAACCTCGCGGTCGGTAAAGAACAACGTGAACATCGAGCCAACTCGATTCACTCGCACCGGCACGCCGGCTCCAGTTGCGGCTTCCAGCAAGCCTCGCTCGAGCCGTGCGCCGAGTTCCTCGAGCCGTTGATACGGATTTTCCCTTTGAAGCCGTTTCAATGTTGCCAGACCGGCCGACACGGCAAGCGGATTTCCTGATAACGTTCCCGCCTGATAAATAGGACCGGCCGGAGCGACGCGATTCATGATGTCGCCGCGTCCGCCATAGGCTCCGACGGGCAGGCCGCCGCCAATTATTTTGCCCATCGTCGTGAGATCCGGTCGAATACCGTAAAGCGACTGTGCGCCACCCAGGGCGACGCGAAAACCAGTCATCACCTCGTCGAAGATGAGAACGGAGGAGTGACGCTGAGTCAGGTCGCGAAGCAGTTGGAGATAACCGGCTCGTGGCGCGATACAACCGCTGTTTCCAACAACCGGCTCGATGATCACACAGGCGATTTCCTGCCCCCGGCGGTCGAATTCGTCTTTCAACGCATCCGCGTCGTTGAATGGAAGAACCGTGGTCAGCTCCGCAAGGCATGCCGGAACACCTGGACTATCGGGCAATCCAAGCGTGGCCACCCCGGAGCCGGCACGGACCAGCAGGCTGTCACCGGCTCCGTGGTAACAGCCATCAAATTTGATGATCCGTTCCCGCCCCGTGAACCCGCGCGCCACGCGGATCGCACTCGTCGTTGCCTCCGTGCCGGAGCTGACGAGACGAACGAGCTCAATCGAAGGGAGAAGCTTTGTGATCAGCTCGGCCAGCTCGACCTCACGCTCGGTCGGGGCGCCGAACGACGTGCCTATTTCGAGGACCTCATTCAAAGCCTCGATGACTTCCGCCGGCCGATGGCCGAAAATGAGCGGTCCCCACGAGCCGACATAGTCGATGTACTCGTTGCCGTCGGCATCCCAGATGTGGCCGCCCTGGCCTCGCTGGATGAATAGCGGTTTGCCGCCAACCGCACGGAAGGCGCGCACGGGCGAATTAACGCCGCCCGGAATGACCTTCTGCGCGCGATTGAAGAGTTCTTCGGAGCGATTCATGGGATTAGGAACGCGGGCTAAAGA
>QHXD01000051.1 GCA_003223895.1 Acidobacteriota bacterium | reverse complement strand
TGCCCGAAAATTGGTTTACGGCGACGCTACATTGGCGAGTAAACCAAATAGGGCCTGATGCAATAAAAGAAATATTGATGTCGAATCCAAGAAATCCAATTGTCCGCAAGAAATCCATTTTGCGCGGTGTTTTGGACGTCTGTCGGCGTGGAGAGGGCTTGAGTCACTGGATGAGTTGTGTTGATGGCGGGCTTCTGCTTGCGGTAACAAAAACCCACCACCAAACTCAGGTTCGCCACGACCGCGGCCAAGATGACTTGAAAACGGGTTTTGGCTTTCCCGAAGTATCGGCTTTGACGAATCCCCAATCGCACCAAGCGGGCAATCCCATGTTCAACGACGACGCGTTCGCGTAAGCTCTTCTGCCCAGCTCCGGTTTTGTTATGGGCACGGGCTTGTTGTTGCAATCGTTCTTCGGGTTGGATGCTAATCGTTCGCCCACTTGTTCCCTTGATGCATTGGGATCGCAAGCCACAGGACTGACACGTCGCATCTGCAAACATAAACCGCCCACCACGATTGGTTCCCTTCGATTCAAATGCCGTCGTCGTTTGTCCCGCCGGGCAGCGGACTTCCATCCGATCCAAATCGATTGCAAACGCGCTCTTGGGAAAACAATCGCCGTTGTGACTGGTCGGCACCTTCGCCGTCAGCAGCCGCTGCTCGGCGGCAAAGGCTTTCCGCGTCGGGCCGCCCCCATAGGCACAATCGCCCACGGTCTCTTCCACTTGTGCTTCCGTCACCCGTTCGGCCTGGTGCACCAAGTCCAATGCCTTCTCCTGATCGCCCGCGTTGCCCGCCAATACCTCGACGCCGCAGATCAATTGGCTCTCCATATCCACAGCCACCGCAGTCTTGTGCCCATTAAACGTTTTGCTGGCGCTCTTGCGGCCGTGCCGCATCTCCGGATCGTGGACACTAATGAGGCGGTCTTTCTCGGTGCCTTCCTTGATCTGACAACCGCCACCGGGTTTCTGTTCCACATCTTGGCGGATCAGTCGCTCCAGCAAAGCCGCGTCGGCTTGGATCGCTTCGCCATGTTCGGGATGCTCGTGCCGAGCCTGTTCGGCCAAGCTCAGCAGTCGTCGACCATCCTGTACAATCTGGGTCAACAACTGGTCCCGCTGGGCTTTGTCATCCCAATCGATAGCCGCTTCCCCTTTCAGGCTGCTGCCAAAATAGCGCTGCAATCCTTCCTTCTCCGCCCAACCGGCGTTCGGCTCACCGGCCACTTCGGCCAACCGGCACGCCAGTTTTTCGATCCCGTCGGCCAGCAGGTTGTAAGTGTCCTTCACCGCCCCCTTGCCCAACGTTGGCGTCGTGTCTAGCGCGACTCGGATCTTCCGACTCTCCACATAGCCGGCACGTCGTGCCTCATCGATAGACTTCTTGAGCAGCGCTTCGCCTTGCTCGTGCAGGACCAGTCGGGCCTGAAACTCCTGCAGCGCACTTTTCTGTATCGGCACTTCTTCCAGCTCCAAGCCCAACGCCACCTTCCACCTCAGGTCGTATTTTGTCCGCTCGATCGCCTCGACAAAACTCACACCGTCGTACGCCCGCAAAAACAAGATGCTCACCGCCAGGCTCGGCGGCACCGACGGCCGTCCATTGTTCCGGCAATACAGAATCGCAAAGTCTTCATCCCGGAATAACTGCCCCCGGTGTTGGGCCAAGTACCCGTACAGCGTCTCTCGTCCGACGTAGTCCAGATAAATGTGGTCGGCGGCAAACAGCCTGTCTTGTGCCGAGCGCTCACCCATCATGACCGCTGCTCCCGGCTCGATGTCTCCCGATCAACGTCTTCCCATCGTAAGCTCATGCTGCTAG
>QHXD01000050.1:15103-23045 GCA_003223895.1 Acidobacteriota bacterium | reverse complement strand
ACTTGGGCTTAATAGAAACATCGAGCAGATGATTGACGATCATCTTATCGGCCCCTTCCAGGTCAATTTTCATGTAGCGGGGAACACCGTACTCGGCGAGCAGGTCCTGAATCGTGATGCAAGGGATGTTCACAACCTCGAATCTCGTGTTGTGCCGACAACCGTGGTCGGCAGAGAAGGAACTCCAGTGGTCATTGTCGAGATTCGCGTAGAAGGGTAACGTGCCGCGTTCCTTCCAGACGCCAACGTTCAGGAGAATAAATGTGCCGTCGTTCAACGCGTCCCGGAACTCGTGGAGCAGGCGTCGATAGATCGTCGGATTAGCCTCCACGCCGACGACTCTAAAGCCTTTTTCCAGGTAGAAGCGGGTATCTTCGCCTTTGTTGACGCCCATATCGTAAATGAGGTTGTCGTCATATCGATAGTTCACTTCCCCAGCGACGACTGGTTTCGGAATCGCGACATGTACGGGAACGGCAGCCGGCTGCTCATCCGGCTTTGAATACATCAACACGTGCTCCTGAGTCGTCAGGTGCGCGAGGTTGGCATACATGTCTGCTTCCCACCGTTTCGATGAGTAAATGATGACGTCAGCGTTATCGCCGTTGATGCTTTCCGGTTTCACGCACGGTATTCCGAGGAACGGTTCCTCGGCATTCTTATCGATGAACCCGCGGACAAGCGGCATAAGTGCCGGGCATGTTCCGAGAAGTACCTGAGTGTGCGTTCCCAAGCCATAGATGTAAACGCGGCTCTTCTGTTCCTGCCATCGCGCAATGCTCGGAAGAACGCGGTGCCGCATCACCTGGATGTCTCCGAGCAGCTGAGATCTTCTGGGGATATTGTCATCGAGATAAGCGTGCAGCGCGCGCTCGGGCAAATGCGCAAAGAAGTTGTAGATCCCGTCTTCCATCAACTGCAGCTTGGCCAGACTGCCGGTTTCCGAAGATTGTTGCAGCCCCGTCTGAGCAGGTATCACCGGAACCTTGTCTCCGGTAAACATCAGGTCGAGGTGAGTTCGGTTCCGCTGTGTCCAGGAGTAGACCTGCCAAACCTGGCGCAAGAGATTTTCGATGCGGGTGTAATCGATGGACATGGACAATGTTGATTGTGCAACACCGCGATTGACGCCAGGTTGAGGCCTGGAGCGGTTCCAGTCGGAGGCTTGCAGAAGCAGCTCGTGCATTCGGACTCCCATATCCCTCAGCTTGAACTGTTCGACGATTCTTCTGCGGCCCGCTTCTCCCATCGAACGCAGCTTCTTCGGATCGGCAAGCATCTTCAACAACGTGGAAGCATAGATCTCGATTTCGACGTCTTCGGAACTCCTCTGAATCAGGATGCCGCAGTCGGACGTGACGAGTTCGATTTGGCCCCCCACGTCCGCGCCAACAATTGCTACGCCGGACGCCATAGCTTCGTAGATTGCGAGGGAAACGCCTTCCATTTGAGAAGGCAGGAAAAATACGTCCGAAGCCTGAAGAAGCTGTTTGACCTTGTCATTCGGAAGCGCTCCCAGAAGGCGGACGTGGCCTTGCAGGCGGTGTTCACGAACAAATCCCTGGAGCCATTTGAATTCAGGCCCGTCCCCCGCGGCGAGCGCCACGAAGTTCGCCCCGGAATCTCTGAGACGAAGCATGGTCGAAGCGAAGACTTTTGGTTGTTTCTGTGCGTGAATCCTTCCGGCGTATAGAATGACCGGCGTATCGTCCGCGATGCCGTACTTGCGCCGAATCGTACGGCGGCTTTCGGCCAACGGTTTCCAAACCTCGCTGTCGATGTTTGTATAACAAACGCTGATGCGATCCGCCTCCGCACCTCGCTGAACCATCCATTGTTTGAGGTGTTCGGAGCTGACGATGTTCATGTCGAACAACTGCTGATACTCGACAGCCTTGCGTGGGTAGCCGCCTCCCTTCCAGTACTCCTCTTCCATGTGGCAATAGTCGGAGAAAGCAAGGTTCGGAAAACGGGCTCTTAGATACGGCAGAATCGAATAAGCGAAATCGCTGTTCGAGATGAGAACGTTGTCGATGTCCCTGGATTCGATCAGATAGCTGATGAATCGCGGCCAATCCGTCACCTTCAGCAAATGATTCAGGATGAAAATGTCCGGCGTCATGGAGGCGAATTCGGGCAACCAGCAATTGTCGCCTTCCAGCGTGGTAGCAATCGTGATCTCCCACCCCAGCGTCTTGAGCTGCGAAATCAAATCAAGATTGAACTTGTCGGCGCCGCCCATCGTCATGCAGGGAAGAATCATCAGCAGCCGGCGTTTTTCCTTTTGCAGGCGGTTTTGGAACGCTGTGCTTTCCTGCACTCGGGGATAGATTTCCAGAGGCTTGTAGGTGACGGTCGGGAATGAGTGCTGTAACTCCGCATACCGATTCCGTATTTCCTGAGAAGCGGCTCGCGACTGCTCGTTCGAATCCAGGTGCTCCCACCGGTCACCATGGTTTTTCCGACGGCGATACCAATTGAGATACTCAGGGATCGTGTCGCCCCAGTAACGGTTTTGCGCGCAGCGGAGCCAGAATTCCCAATCTTCAAGTCCGCGGCGAATGTTTTCGTCGAATCCGCCGACCGCACGATACACGGATGTGCGAATCATCGAAGTGATATTGACCATGTTCTGTCGCAAGAACTCGGGGCCGCTATGAAATCCGCTCGACCACAGGTATTCGGTGGCGCCGAATCCGACGGAATATCCCGAAACGAACGAACACTCGGGATGGGATTCCAGAAAGCAGATCCATTTCTCGATTGCAGTGGGTTCCAGAAGATCGTCGCTGTCCACAAAGGCGATGTATTCCGATCGAGCTTCCCTGACGCCCGTGTTTCGCGCAGCTGAAGGGCCGCGGTTTTCCCCATGTTCGATGATGCGGATGCGAGGGTCGGAATTCCGATAGCCGGCCAGGACACGAAGCGCTTCCGGATGCGTACTGCCGTCGTTAACGATGATCCATTCCCATTCCTGAAAGGACTGGCGCATCACGGAGCTCGCGGTTTGATGGAAGACCTCTCCAGTGTTGTAGAAGGGAGTAAGGATTGTCACCCGGGGAGCCCGGTTGTGTTCTCGAGGAACACAGCCAAATGAAGGCCGTGCCGGTGAAACCGGCGTGTTGGAGTAATCTGGGTTGGTAGTGCTGATCATCCGTTAATTTCCTTTATGCGCTGGCGAAGCGATTGAATTGTCTTGTCCCGTTCCGCGACTACGACTCGCAGCGTGTTCCACTGCCCGTCTAGCCAGTCTTTGCCTTTTTGCAGTTCGTCCACCCATGTCTTGAGTTCGACATAGTGTGTGTTCAGCCACGTGTGCGCGCGGTACATCTCCTCGCGGTCTTCAATCATCCGATTCACGGCCGATCCGAACCGTTCCGGATACATCCGCGAGATCTTCTGCAGAGCGGCTTCGCGCGTGGAGAACATGTGCTGCCGGTTCGAACTCATGTTGTTGCCGTGAATCCGGTAGCAGGCGAGCTTCTGGTCGACGTATAAAGCGTGGTGTCCTTTGCCGCTTGCGCGCAGCCACAGCTCATAATCCGCATGCCCGCCGAGTTGTTCGTCGAACGGGCCAACGTCATCGAGAACAGATCGGCGGATCAGAACGGTATGAGGCGGGAAGTAGCCGCTTTGGACCAGAGAGCCGAAAATGTCGCCATTCAGGATTTCTCGCGCTGCGCCGACGCTGAATGTGTCGCCGGGCGCACCTGCCGCATCCACGATCTGGATGTCGCAGTACGCAAAAGCGATTTCGGGATTCTGATCAAGCGTCGTCAGTAGCGTGCGGAGCATGTCCTGGGCGAGCCAGTCATCGGAGTCCAGAAAGTTGAGGAAATCGCCCTGGCTTTCGCTCAACCCGCGGTTTCGCGCGGCCGGCAGGCCGGCGTTCTTCTGGTTGATGAGCCTGAATCTCGGATCGGCGAGATATTGGCTCGCGACCCGTTCGGTTTCGTCCGTGGAACCATCGTTGACGACGATGAGTTCCAATTCCTTGTGGCTCTGTGACAGGACACTCTCCACGGCTTTGCCGAGAAAGCGTGCCTGGTTGTAACAGGGAATTACGACGCTGATTAATGACATTTCTCTTCCCATTTCTGAATTAAGAACGACCTCAACTGTGCGTATTGCTCCAATCCTGACGAATCATCGAATGTGCCGGGGTATCGGCTGGCGGCTTCCTGCAACATCGTGGCGTCCAGCCCAAAGTCTTTTCGGATCGAGAACAGCAAGAGGACCATCGCAGCGCGCAGTGTTGCCATCTCTTCGCCGACCGTGGCGGCGTACTGTTGTTCCCATCGGGAAACGGCTTCGGCGACGGATTTTGTCGGTCCTGCAGCCGAGCTGAGCAACTGTAGGGTTGCTGACACGAAGAAACCTTCCAACTGCCGCAAAAGCTCCGGCAGAAACGATCCGGCAGGAAAGCTTTT
This sequence comes from Acidobacteriota bacterium, assembly GCA_003223895.1. Taxonomy (GTDB): domain Bacteria; phylum Acidobacteriota; class Terriglobia; order 20CM-2-55-15; family 20CM-2-55-15; genus 20CM-2-55-15. The sequence continues at coordinate 18,615 of QHXD01000050.1, read as the reverse complement.
GTAATCTGGCGAGAGCTTGAAACTATATGCGCGCTCCAACAACCGTGTCTCGTCATCGCCGATGTTGAGCGCCCTGTGCAAACTTCTCAGACGGGTCAACCGTTGCCGATAAGAACTGCAGTAATCGCCTAAAGACAACAGGCGGAAATCTCCCATCGCCATACCGGCCTTGGTCATCTGATTAACGAGGAACCGGGAGTCCTCCTGATTCCAGTCATCCGAACTGAGCAGGTTTGGTTTGAGGGCGATGAGAAGGCCTGCGATCCGATTCAGGAGAAGCTGGTAGCCTTCCCACAGAGGGATGTCCGCAGGGGCGAACTGCGGGATGGATTCCAGAAGCGTTTCGTTGCCCCAGATCGTTCGGCTGCCATAGCGCAGGTCGTACGTCAACATCGTGAGATTGACCTTATCGAACCAGTCCGGGTGCAAAGGAACGATATCCAGACAATCGAGCCCCAACCGGGGAGCCATGGCGGCTGCCATTGTTTTCAAAGGCGTCCGCAAACTCTCGTCGCACGCGACAAGGACGTCGTAGTCATTGAGCGGACGGGGGCGGCTGTCGCCGCGCAGCACCGAGCCTTCTCCTCGCCCGAAGCTGCCGGACAGAACCACCGCTTGTGCGTCCGGCGCCGTCTCACGGATATGGCTCACGAGCAATGTCATGTGGTCGTTTACGACCGCCTTCACTTCCGCGTCCTCGGCTTCACTGAATCGCGGCGCATCCGCGACGCGATATCTCGCATCGATGGCTGAGAGCGAACGATCGAAGTCGATGTTATTGAGGCCCAGCAGGTCGCAGAATGTGTGGAATACCTGCGTCGCCTTTACAGTGGCGATCGGCGCGGAGAAATCCTGTCCATGAAGATGTGTCAGGAAGAATGCCTGATTGTCCGGGCAATCCGGATGATAGCCGTGCATGCCTTTTGGAGGATGTCCGGATTCCTGGAAGAAGTTCGGGAAAAACTGGATGCCCGGATGTGCCATGAAGAACAGTTCTGCATTGCGAGGATCGCAGCCCTCGATCTCGAGATCTTTCTGCATCCGCTCGTCGATCATGTACCCGTCGGGAATGCCTGCAAGCAGCCGTTCTATTTGTGTTCTCGCAGCCCGTGTGTGGAACCAGAACCTCACCATCGTGGAGTCGATGAAGCACGTAAAATCCCGGCCAACCGTAAGCCCGGAAGTCTGAATCGCCGCAGCGATGTCCACGTTCCTTGCTACGGACACCATGCCGTGATCGCCGAAGATCACAACGTCCAGCGCCTCGTACCGTTCCGCGCACCAGGTGATGAGTTGCCCGACTTGCTTGTCAAGGGCCTGTATCGCCTCGACACACGCCTTCGATCCCGGACCATACGTATGGCCCACTCCATCCAGATTGCTGAAATGGACGTAGCCGAAACTGTGCTCAGGTTTCAGATGCTTGAGTGTGTGTTCGAGGATGGACGGATCGTCCGCCTTCTTCAGACCATTGTAGACGGGCCACGAACACTCAAACCACGGAATGCTCTTTTCGTCGAGCGCGTGAAAGATCGAGCGATAACCGATTCCGGGATCCCACGGGGCCACCTTTTCCGCCACATCGAATTGATGAAGGAGATTGAAGGGTATGGTCCCGCTTCTGGCGTACGTGGCCGCGAAAGGTGTGGTGCGCGTCGCAGCGATCGCATCAACCTGCGCTCGGGCCTTCCATCGGAGAGACTCATCAAAGCGGATGGCTTCACCATCGAAGAAGCGCGCGATGGAGAACGGCGACCTCGCCGGGTCCAGCCAATACATGTTCGTGAATCCGCTCTGCCCAGGCTCCAACCCTCCGAAATAAGCCGCGCGAGGGCAGAAACCAAATTGCTCTCTCAGCTTCCCCGTAAAGCTCTTGCCGGCAAGCTTGCGCAGAAAATTGGTATGGCGGAGATAATCGTGCCGGAAAGCATCGAGGAGTATCCCCAAAACTAGTTTTTGCACGTGACTGGGGCCCCTCCTGAGCCACAGCAGCGATTTGCCGGCGCAGTTCTTCTACGCTGCGCAATCGAGGGCTTATAGGGCAATTGCTCTGCCGCCCGTGGGAAGTAGCATGTTCCGCCGCTTGAGCGGCTAATCTCTAATGATTGCAGTGAGTTGAGCCCGCACAGGTGGGACAGCTCGTTCTGAAATTAGGGGAGTCGCGTCGGTGTTCTGACACCGGCTGTCAAAGGATTCAGTGGCTTTAACGACCGGCTCGCGACTTTCTTCGTGGCCAAAGCCAATTCACTTTACTTACACATCCGTATCATTCTATAAGCGCCTATCCATCCATCGACCGTCTTCAGCAAAGAGACCGGTAACCGCGTAGTTACCGCAAGGGGGAATCATGAAGCGTATTGTCAGCGCTTTTTCGATTACATTGCTCCTTTCTCTGGTTACCATCGTCCCGCTCTGGGCGCAGGGAACTGCTCAGATCAACGGAACGGTAAGGGATCAAAGCGGCGCGGTATTGCCTGGCGTCGAGATTACGGCGACACAGACACAGACTGGCATCCCACGAACGACCACCACTAATGAAACCGGCTCCTATGTTTTGCCGAATCTCTTGATCGGGACATATCGGATCGAGGCCGCGCTGCCGGGATTTCGGACCTTCGTGCAGACCAGAGTCGAGTTGCAGGTCAACGGCAATCCGGTGATCAATCCGGTCCTGGTCGTAGGTCAGGTCACTGAGCAGGTTGAAGTGCAGGCCAATGCGGCTCTCGTGGAGACGCGCAACCAGGGTGTTGGTCAGGTGATCGAAAACTCTCGAATTCTGGAACTGCCTTTGAATGGGCGCAGCGTGCAGGACTTGATCAGTCTTTCTGCTGCGACCGTTCCCGTTCCTACCGGTTCCGGAACTCTGAACAGCGTGGGCTTGACGCCGGTGTTCAACAGAGATGGCGCTGTCAGCATTGCAGGCGGGCTGATGTTCGGCGTTTCTTACACTCTCGATGGCGCGACTCATAACAATCCCACATCGGGCGCGAACCTTTCGGTTCCCTTTCCGGATGCTTTGCAGGAATTCAAGGTAGAGACCAGCGGTCTCTCCGCGCAAAACGGAATGCACTCGGCCGGCGCCGTTACGCTAGTGACGAAATCGGGCGCGAATGATTTTCATGGGGACTTGTTTGAGTTTGTGCGGAACGGAAAATTCAATGCGCGAAACACATTCGCGCTGCAGCGGGACACGCTGAAGCGCAATCAGTTCGGTGGAACTCTCGGTGGGCCGATTCTGAAGAACAAACTATTTTTCTTCGGCGGCTATCAGGGCACCGTCACCCGATCGGATCCCTCCGACACTCTGACCTTTGTTCCGACAGCAGCGATGCTGGCGGGCGACTTTACGGCAGTCACTTTACCCGCATGCAATGCCGGGCGGCAGATATCGCTTCGTCCGCCATTTGCGAACAACCGCATCGATCCGGCGCAGTTCAGCAAAGTCGCGCTTGCGGCCGCAAAGCTGCTTCCGTCGTCCTCGGATCCGTGCGGCAGACTCGTGTACGGCGTTC
>QHXD01000050.1:0-15062 GCA_003223895.1 Acidobacteriota bacterium | reverse complement strand
CGTTACTTATTCGATCGCGGCGCGCTGAATCAGCCCAACCGGTGGGACACCGACAAGTCGAACATCCTGTTCGCGAACCTTCTCAAGCAAACAGCCAGGGAACACGCGTTCACCCTCGGCGACACATATCTTCTCGGCGCAAACACAGTCAATGCTATCCGCGTGGCTCTCAATCGCGGATACAGCTTCCGTTCGCAATTTCCGGATCTGCCTTCCTGGCCAAAGCTGGGATCGAAGATGTATGGCTATCCGGACCCGTCTTACGTCGGTCTGGCTGTAACAGGCGGCGTCACTCTTCAGACTGGCGCGGGTGGAGGAGGTGGGAACTTCAAGCAGGTCGTCAATACCTATGGAGTTAACGATGACGTGAGTTGGGTTCATGGAACTCACCAGGTGGCTTTCGGCACATCCCTGTTACGAATGATGGAAGTGAATTATGTGCAGTCGATACCGCAGGGCGGAGCATCATTCAATGGCAACCCACAACAATTCGCAGTGGTTCTTCGCGATGTACGCTTCCGATACCTGGAAGGCGACGCGGAAAGTGACGATGTCTTACGGCGTCCGATGGGAGCCGTTCTTTCCGGTCGAGTTTACGGACGGCACAACGTATCTCGTCGATCTCGCCAAACTCCGGCAAGGAATCAAGACCGCGCAATATACAAATGCGCCTCCGGGTGTTTTCTATATCGGGGACCCGGGCGTCGAAAAAAATTCGGTCCAGAATACACAATGGGCAAGCCTTTCGCCCCGCCTGGGTCTCGCCTGGGATGTGACAGGGGATGGACGGACGTCCGTCCGCGCGGCATACGGCCTGTTCTACGACTTCATTCCCTTGATTGCGCAATTCGGCACCAATAACATCCCGCCGTTTAGTCCGAGGATCACGCTGCAAAATGTGAAGATCGATGATCCATGGGCGAACTATCCGGGAGGTAATCCCTATCCGCTTTCGAGAGGCAAGGATGCCCCGTTCCCGCCCGCTTCACCCTTTAGAGTCATCCGGCCCGACTTGAAAGCGCCGCAGGTTTCGCAATGGAACCTCAGCATTCAGAGACAGTTCTGGTCGAACTGGCTGGTATCGGTAAGCTATGTCGGAAGTAACACGGCACACCTGTGGGCCATTAACTCCGTGAACCAGGCTGTATTTCTGAGTTTGGGATCCTGCACTCTCGCTGGAGTTCCGTACAACCCATGCTCCACTCAGGCCAATACGCAGCAGCGTCGTATATTGAGCCTGGAAAATCCGGCGGTCGGCACTTACTTTGGAGCCGTGGATATGTTCGATGATGGGCCAACTTCCAGCTATAACGGCCTCTTGCTCAATGTGCAGCGCCGCGCGGCGCGAGGTATCACGGTCAACGGCAACTACACATGGTCGCACTGCATCAGCGATCCATGGAGTTCAGGCGTCGGCGGTGGCACCTCGTATATCGATCCCAATAATCGCCGGTTCGATCGAGGAAATTGCGCGTCTTCAGCCATTGATCGGCGTCATCTGTTCAATTTCTCCGCGGTCGCTACAACACCGGACTTCGGCAATTCCGCCCTTCGGATGGTGGCATCCCGATGGAGATTTTCGCCGATCCTGAGACTGCGGTCCGGCACATTCATGACGATCACCACCAGCACCGATGTCGCCCTCACGGGAATCAGCAACCAGCGCGTCAATCAATTGATGGCCAATGTATATGGCGACAAGACCCCTTCCAATTACCTCAACTCCGCCGCGTTCGCGCTTCCGGCAACGGGTACGCTCGGCAACATCGGTGCCAGCAGCATTGCGGGTCCGGGGTACTGGACATTTGATCTGGCTCTGGCGAAGACACTCAAGGTGCGTGAAAGCAAAAGCCTGGAGTTTCGAGCGGAGGCCTTCAACCTGACGAACAGCGTGCGGTATAACAACCCAACTTCAAATCTCAACACCAACACGTTCGGCCAGATCACTACAGCGCAAGATTCCCGGATCATGCAGTTCGCGCTGAAGTACGTCTTTTAGCCAATGACAAACGACCATTGACCATCGACAAAGCTTTGTCGATGGTCAATGGTCAATGGTCGTTTGTCATTGTAACGTCCGGACGTTTGCCATGATGGGCACGAACTTCTGGATCCTCTTGTTCTCTTCCACCTCTCCGGTGTAGATGTTTCCCTTCGAGTCCATCGCGACTGCGTTGATCCAGTGAAACTGGCCGGCGTACGTGCCGTTGCGGCCGAATCCCCCGAGCGTCTTGCCGCTGTCACGGTCAAGAATCCACACTTTGTCATTCGTCCCATCCGCCACGTAGAGGTACTTCTGCTGGGGATCACGCGAGATGGCAAGCTTGTAGGTGGTTCCGCAAGGAGGAAACTTTTCGTGATAGAGACCGCCGCAAATCTCGCCGCGCGACGGAGTATTGGGCGACACGTAGAATTCCTTGACGAATTTTCCCTGCTTCGTGAACACCTCGATCCGGTTCTGACCGCGCTCGCCGACATACACCAGGCCGTCCCTTGTAAACTCCACGAAGTGCAGATCCGGGACAAAATTCTTTTCCTCTGGAGGCGGACCGCCGGTCCACTTGTATCCCGGAATCGGGTCGTTGGTGATCTCGCTCAGAGGCATTCCGTGACCGCCCCAGCCGCGCTTGAACGCGCCCGTGTCCATGTCATACACGAGGACACGCTTCCAGTTGATGATGTAGATCTCGCGGGCGTCCTCGTCGAGGTTGAAGCGGCCCTTGGACGCGAGGATGTCGGTCTGCTGATTGTTTTCCTTGAGCGCCGGCGAGCCTTTGGGCGGGCGGTGGTCGAAGTCCCATACGAGCTTCCCGTCCTTCGTGAACTTGAGGATGCTGTCCTGCGGCCCGGTTCCGGCCAACCAGACAAAACCCTGACGATCCACGAGAACGGTCTGCAACGCCGTGGGCCAGAGGGGATGGTATCCAGGGCCGCCCCAGGAGTGGACGACATTGCCCTCCGGATCCAGTTCGATGAGCTCCGGTCCCCGGATGCAGCAGGCAATCCGGTCGTTTTCTCCGCCAACCTCATCGGGGTCCGCTTTCGCGGCACGATTCAAGAACCAGACGTGATCGTTCTGATCGACAAAAACGCCGGTTACCTGCTGCATGCTCCATCGATTGGGCAAAGGCTTGGGCCAGAATGGGTCCACCTTGAACAATGGCGCGCCATTGTTATCGACAGCTTGCCGCTGCCGCTGCTGCGAGCGTCCGACCAAACCGGTAGCGAGAACCAGAACGCAACAGATGCCAAAGGCGGCCGCTTTTACTCGGCTTGATCGCTTCCTTGTACTCACGGAACCCTCCCGTTTCTCCCGATGTTCACAGCCACGCTAAGAATAAGTCGAACAAACGCCGTCTGCAATGTATGGTTGACTGCTGTCAGGTCCGAAACAGCTCCAGCTCGATAGAAAGACTTTCCTCGCGTCCATTGGTGATAACTCACCGTACGCTTACCCTGAACATAACTGGCGAGCTTGCGCAAAAGCACGACCAGGGCATGGCGCTTTTTCTTTTGTCGGCAGTGGCATGGACGCCGTCCGAAGGCTGGGCCGCAAGGGCGGCGGTGAAAGCTGTAAGTGCTGTCTACACGTCTGCGAGATCGACAGGCGGGTTTGGATAGTTTTTGTTTCCGGTCATGCCCGGGATGACCGCCCCTGCTGTTTCCTCGATCGGGTGATCGCTTTGCCGCGTGAATTTCAGAAGAACACGGATGTGTTTTGTAGCCATGATGCGTCCTCCTTTTATTTCACGGTTGCTGTTTGTAAGTGTTTCTTGATGAAGCCAAGCTTCTTCGTCAGAAACGAATGTTGCTTTGTGACGAACTCATGAGGGTTTGAGACGAACTCATGAGGCTTCGTGACGAAACGATGTAGCTTCCTGACGCTAAAACATGTGTTCGCCGCAAAACAAACTTCGAATGAGGCGAACTCAATTACGAACGCGACGACAACAGTTGTGTCGAAAGGGAAGATGACCGGAGCAGGGACGGGTTTGTGTGAGAAGGTAACGCGGTCACCAATCTATGAAATCTCGGCCAATTTCATCTTCCCTTTCATGGCAGGCCTATAAGGCACTGCCCGTGCCAATTCACGCTTTTCGGTTTTTCAATGACTTATGAGTCTCAAGCGGCACGGAATACTTTTCCATCAGCCGTTTTGTTGATGGGTTTTGCGAATCGCGAAAAAGTGAAGGCGCGTTCTTCATTGTCGAGTCGGGAGTTAAGTCGGTTTTGGCCAGTAGCCAAACGGCTACTGCATCAGTAGCCATTTGGCTACTGACAGCAGGTAAACCCCGCGACAGAAACGTATTTTGGAAATTGTTGACAGCTGCTCTATTAATATCACTATGTGAGTTCCTCACTGCGTGGGGTACATGCATCGCTGGTAGACCTCAAGAATGCCCGCTCGGCTCTGAGCCAGAATTGAAGTCGTCTGGTTGCTGAACGCAGCGCAGGGACGTGGAGACGTGCTGACGGGTCTGTATCGAAGGAATTTTTCAGACTTCGGACTCTTTCATCGTGAATGCGGGGCGTGAGGCCCGCCGTGTATGGCAGTCGACGATAACTCGTCATGCCGAAAAGAGGACTCGAACCTCCACGGGATTGCTCCCACTAGAACCTGAATCTAGCGCGTCTGCCAATTCCGCCATTTCGGCTAAAGAAGTCAAATCTATGTTCTTCGGCTAGTGAAGTCAATAGACTGGACTCATGGGAGCGAAGAACTCTCGGGCAAGATCCGGGCGGAGGAAGGGTCGCCCGGAGCCGGACTTCAACAAGGAGGATCTCGTCCGGTACATTCAGAAATCCGCGGACCGGGGAATGAATCTCCAACGGATCCTCGAAGATTTTGAAGCCACGCCTGTTGCTCGAAAACAAATCAAAGACATTCTCAATCAACTCGTCAAGGAAGGAAAGCTGGCCAGACATCGGGGCAACCGGTACGAGGCGGCAGCGCGGAAACTGGTCGAGGGTACGATCATGCTCCATCGGGATGGCTACGGGTTCGTCATCCCGAAGGAGAAAATTCCGGGAATCGACAGCGACATCTATATACCTGCAGCGCTCACCGATTCGGCGATGAACGGCGATAAGGTCAACATCGAGATCACGATGCGCAAGCCCGGCGGCAGGGCCGAGGGACGGGTGGTCACTGTCGAGAAGCGCGCGCGAACCACCATCGTCGGGCAACTGCGATATGACGGTCAGACATTCTTCGTCGCACCTACCGACGAAAAGCTGCCTTCCAAAATCCTGATCACGAACGATGTGTCCGAACACAAGGACAAGATCGTCGAAGTGGAGATCACCAGGTTCCCAAGCGAGGGCCGATGGCCTGCCGGAAAAGTCGTCTCCGTGATCGGCTTCATCGATGACCCGAACGTCGAGACGAATGTCATCATCAGGAAATTCGCACTGCCCACCGCCTTCCCGTCCGATGTTGAACAGGAAGCGGCGCGCCTGCCGGACGCGCTGACGGAAAAAGACTTTGTCGGCCGGGACGATTTCAGGAAGCGCAACACGATAACAATCGATCCTCAGACTGCTCGCGACTTCGACGATGCCATCGATGTGGAGGTCCTTGCGAACGGAACCTACCAGCTCGGCGTTCACATCGCTGACGTCTCGCATTTTGTTCCGCTGGACTCGGCAATGGACCTTGAATCGCGATACCGCGGAACGTCCGTTTATTTCCCCGACCGCGTTCTGCCGATGCTGCCGGAAAAAGTTTCGAATCATCTCTGCTCTCTGAATCCCGGGGTCGATCGTCTCGCATTGAGCGTCATCATGCACCTCTCTCGCGCGGGCGAAGTGCTCGACTATTCGTTTCACAAGAGCGTCATCCATTCGAAAGAACGGATGACCTACGAAGACGTCCAGAGGCTGCTGGATGGCAACCTGGCTCTCGAACGGCGTTACGAGCACGTCCTCCCGCACATCCGAAACATCGCGCGGCTTGCCCAGATCGTTCAGAAGCGCCGCAATCAGCGCGGCGCCATCGACTTCGATTTGCCAGAGCCGTTGCTCACTTACGATGAATCCGGCCTCGTTTCGGGAATTACAAAATCGGTCCGGCTGTTTTCGCATCGCATCGTCGAGGAGTTCATGATCCTTGCCAACGAGGTTGTGGCGGGCCACCTGGAAGAGAACGATATTCCGGGCATCTATCGAGTTCACGAAGAGCCCGACCCGATGAAAGTCGAGGAGTTCTCCGAGATCGTCAAAGGGTTCGGACTGAAGTTTGAGCCGCGCACGGCGGAGCCGGTCGAGTGTCAAAAATTCGTCGCTTCCATTGAAGGGCGCCCTGAGGAGCGGATGCTCCGATCGTTCAAGCAGGCGAAGTATTCCGAGGAGAACATCGGACACTTCGGTCTGTCTTCGGATTCTTATACCCATTTCACATCTCCCATCCGCCGATATCCGGATCTGGTCGTCCATCGAATCCTGAAAGCGGCCATGGCAAGAAGAAGTCAGCCTGCTCTCTCCGTGGCGCAACTGGAAGCCATTGCAAGTGAGTCCAGCGAGCGCGAACGTCTGGCAGACCAGGCCGAGCGCGAGCTCTTCGATTGGAAGAAGATGCTTTTGATGGAGCAGCACCTGGGCGACACGTTCGAAGCGATCATCATCGCGGTTTGGCGCGACGGCTTCGTCGTCGAGTTGATCGATTACTTTATTGAAGGCTTTGTTCCGGTTGCCGACATTCCGGATGACTACTACCAGCTCGATCAATCATCCCACGCTTTGATCGGGCGCCGCTCAAAACAGCGCTTCCGCCTTGGCGATCGTCTAACCGTTCAGATAGCCCGCGTGGACAAGCTACTCCGTCGCGCCTATTTTGTACCGTTGTTGGCGCGCAAACGGAGTTCGCGCTAAAATCGGTGGTTTCCACTGGGGAGACAGCGCCGGAGTAGCTCAGGTGGTTAGAGCGAAGGTCTCATAATCCTTAGGTCGGCGGTTCGAGTCCGCCCTCCGGCATGATCATGCAAGACTCGAAATTGGAAGGACTTACATTACATTCCTGGACTCTCCAAATTTGGCGGGACTACAGGCGGGGTGTGGCCCTGACCGGGCAGCAGGCAGCCATTGCCCACTGCCTGCAAAATCATCCCGAATGGTGGAGTGATTGGGATACAGCTGACCGCCCCGACGATGAGAGGGCGATCACAAACCGCCTGATCCATATTCACAATGACGCTGCGATCCGGATCCAGGTGGAGAGAGAGAACCCGAAGGAAATAAAGGCGCTGTATGACACGCTGGTGGGAAAAGGTTTTACCGAATTCGAGTCCATTCATACCCTGGCCGTTGCATTCACGGAAGAGAGTTCATACGCCGTCGAGAACGACGAAACCTTCGATCTCCAGCGATACGTCGATAGAGCCAGGAGTTATGTAAAGGAAGCTCTATCCAGGCCGAACCTGACAAGAAGCTCCAAATCGAAGCGATATTGAGGCAAATCCGGGACACTATCGAGAAATACGGGATGCTCGATCCCCAGGATCGTGTGCTGGCCGGAGTGTCGGGAGGCGCGGACTCTGTCTGTTTGCTCCTGGCGCTGAAGGAACTGGGATATCGCCTGGCCGTCGCGCACCTGAACCACGGATTGCGGGGCGCCGCGGCCGACGAGGACGAAGTGTTTACGAAAACTTTGTCCGAAATGCTGGGGCTGGAGTTTTTCGCCAGGCGCGTCTCGATTTCCGGAAGCATCGAGGCCGCCGGCCGGGAGGCGCGGAGAGAGTTCTTTGCTGAGCTGGCACACCAATATGGATTCGCAAAGATTGCGCTGGCGCACACACGGGACGATCGCGTGGAGACGTTCCTGATGAATTTGTTGCGGGGATCCGGTCCCGAGGGGCTGGTCTCCATGGCGCCGGTCTCGGGAAACACAATCCGACCGTTGATCGAAACCAGCCGTGCTGAGATCGAAACCTGGTTGAAAGACCGAAATCAGCCCTGGCGTACGGACTCCACAAATCTCGATCTCAGCTTTGCCCGGAATCGGCTGCGGCATGCTGTGATCCCGGGACTCGCGTCCGAATTCAATCCTCGGTTGATCGATACCGTGTCCAGAACTGTTGAAATCCTCGAAGGCGAAGACGCCTGGATCCGGTCGATCACCGATCAGTGGCTGAGTGAAAACGGAACAAAAGAGGAAGATGATTTCGTAATCCGGGTTGAAGCACTCGAATCGGCGCCGGTAGGGCTGGTTCGCCGGGTCCTTCGCGGCGCGCTTCGACGGGCTGGTTCGGACCTTCGGGATGTCTCATTCGATCACATTGAGAATGTGAGAGGCCTCGCGGAGCCGGGAAAAAGCGGCAAGGTGGTCGAGATCCCGGGCGGCCTGATTGTAGCGAGGGAATTCGGCCGGCTGATTTTCAGGCGTCCCGTGGAGGCACTGCCAGACTACGAGTACCAGCTGAAAATTCCGGGGCAGGTCCGGGTACCCGAATCAGGCAAGCTGTTCCGGGCGGAAATTATTGAAAAAGAAGGTAGCGAAGTCAGCCTTCAGCGCGTATATCTTGATGGGGAATCGATCGGGCCGTATGTTAGAATCAGGAACTGGAAACCTGGGGACTATTACAGACCGGTGGGTTGGCCCGCCGGTAAACTCAAGAAACTGTTCCAGCGAGCCCGGATTCCAAGGAGCCATCGAACGAGCTGGCCAGTTGTTGTCGCAGACTCGACGATTGTCTGGGTAACCTCCTTTCCCGTCTCCCGCGAATTCGTTCCAGGCGGACGTTCCCAGAGAATAGTGGCTATCGAGGCTGTGCCCGTCTAGCAGACTGGCATCGGCGACGAGCAAATGGCAAGATATTTGCATGGCGTAAGCGTCTAAGGATAAGGTGACCTTGGACAGGGGGTTTAATTGAATTCGACTGCAAAAACGATTTTGTTTTGGGTTGCATTGCTTCTGACGGCGGTGCTGCTCTACCAGGTGGTACAGCAGACCTCAAAGGGCCGGGAGCAGGTTTTCCCATTTAGCCGATTCCTGCAGGAAATCGAGCGCGGAAACGTCAAGGAAGTGACGATTGCGGACTCGGATGTTAAGGGGAAACTCGCATCCGGAGATTCCTTCAGGACCGTCCTGCCGATGGAGTATCCACAGCTGATCGAGATGCTCCGCGACAAGCAGGTACAGATTACTGGTGAAAAGCCGACCCAAAGCCCCTGGCTCACGGCGCTGGTTTCGTGGGCGCCCTTCCTTTTCATTATTGGTTTTTGGATTTTCTTCATGCGCCAGATGCAAAGCGGGGGCAACAAAGCCCTGTCATTCGGCAAGAGCCGGGCCAGGCTGCTGACGGCACATCAGAAGAAAGTCACATTTAAGGATGTCGCCGGTGTGGAGGAAGCGAAGGAAGAACTCCAGGAAATCATCGACTTCCTGAAAGAGCCGCAGAAGTTTCAGAAGCTTGGCGGACGAATTCCAAAGGGCGTTTTGCTCGTCGGCCCTCCGGGGACCGGAAAGACCTTGCTTGCCCGCGCGATCGCCGGCGAGGCCAATGTCCCGTTCTTCTCGATAAGCGGATCGGATTTCGTCGAGATGTTTGTCGGCGTGGGCGCGTCGCGCGTCCGCGACCTGTTCGAACAAGGTAAGAAGAACGCCCCCTGCATCATCTTTATCGATGAAATCGACGCCGTGGGACGTCACCGTGGCGCCGGCCTCGGCGGCGGCCACGACGAGCGCGAACAGACGCTCAACCAGTTGCTTGTTGAGATGGACGGCTTCGAATCCAACGAAGGCGTCATCCTGATAGCAGCCACCAACCGGCCCGATGTTCTCGATCCGGCCCTGCTCAGGCCTGGGCGCTTCGACCGCCGCGTGGTCGTTGCCCGGCCCGATGTCAGAGGCCGCGAAGGCATCCTGGCGGTTCACGTCCGCAAGATCCCCCTGGCAGAAGATGTCGATATTTCCGTGATCGCTCGAAGCACGCCCGGATTCTCCGGCGCCGACCTCGCCAATCTGGTCAACGAAGCGGCCCTGAATGCCGCCCGGATGAATCAAAAGACAGTCACGCACGAAGATTTCGAAAGCGCAAAGGACAAGGTTTTGATGGGCGTTGCGCGCAAGTCGCTGATCATCAGCGAGCACGAGAAGCGGGTTACGGCGTACCATGAGGCGGGCCATGCCATGGTTGCGACGATGGTCGAAGGCGCGGATCCGTTGCACAAAGTGACAATCATTCCGCGGGGTATGGCGCTGGGTGTGACGCAACAATTGCCGGTGGATGATCGACACACCTATCCGCGGGCGTACCTCGAAGGTCAGCTTGCGATCATGATGGGGGGACGTCTGGCCGAGGAGCTGTTCCTCGACACCATGACAACGGGAGCGGGTAACGACATCGAGCAGGCGACCGAACTTGCGCGAAAGATGGTTTGCCAGTTCGGCATGTCGACGCTTGGACCGCTCACGTACGGTAAGCAGGAAGAACAGATCTTCCTTGGACGCGAGATCGCCCAGCATCGTGATTACAGCGAAAGCACGGCTGTCTCGATCGACCAGGAAGTTCGCCGTCTGGTCATGCAGGGCTACGAGCGCGCGAAGTCAATATTGAATGAGAACCGCGACGCGCTGACTCGCATCGCGGAAGCGCTGCTCGAACGCGAGTCGCTGGACGCCGCAGAGATCAAATTGCTCATCGCGGGCCAGCCTCTCGAAGATCGCCGTCCGCCGAAAGTCGAGCCGAAAAACGAAAAGCCGACTCCGGTGCCGACAAAGGGTGTTGTGCGGCCCGCACCCAGTATTTCGCCGCACGAGAAGCCGTCGCCGGCGTAACAGAGCCAAGAAGCCAGAAGCCAGAAGCCAGAAGCCAGAATGGGATCTCTTATTCTGGCTTCTGGCTTCTTGGCTTCTGTTCCCGAATTATCCCAATGCGGTATCACTACTCATGGAAGTTGGCTGGAACGACAATGGAGCTCGGCGAACGTACCGCCGTTATGGGCATTCTCAACGTCACGCCGGATTCATTCTCGGATGGCGGAAGATACTTTGATCCGGAACAGGCTATAGCTCGCGGGAGGGAAATAGAGCAGGAAGGTGCCGACATACTCGACATCGGCGGTGAGTCGACGCGGCCGGGAAGCGATCCGATCCCGGATGACGAGGAACTGCAACGCGTCCTGCCCGTCATCGAGGCGCTTGCGCGAGTGCTGAAAATTCCGATCTCGATCGATACATACCGGGCGAAGGTCGCGGAGAAGGCCCTGGAAGCCGGCGCCCAGGTTGTAAACGACATCAGCGGGCTGCGCTTTGACGACAACATGGCATCGACCGTGAGGAAGGCGGGTGCAGGTCTTATACTCATGCACAGCCGCGGCAGCCGCGAAACACTTCACAAGCAGCCTCGAATGGACGACCCTGTGAAAGATGTTTTCGATGGCCTCGCGTCTTCGGTCTACATCGCGCGCGCAGCCGGTGTTCCGGAACGCGCGATTGCGATCGACCCGGGCATCGGTTTCGGAAAAGCGGCGGCGGCGAGCCTGAAGGTCTTAAAAAGTCTGAATGAATTTAGTAAACTACGGTATCCATTATTAGTCGGAACGTCCCGTAAGTCATTCATTCGGTCTCTTACCCAGGAAAGTTCGGAAGCGCATGTCTGGGGGACAGCCGCGACCGTCGTTGCTGCCATAATGAAAGGTGTACATATCGTCCGAGTGCATGATGTCCGCCAGACCCGCGTGCTGGCAGATGTGAGCGATCGATTAACATGCTGAGTGAATATCTTTTATTACCACGATTGACCTGGACGGCGGTGCTGTACATCCTGATCGTCGCCTTCATCATTTACCAGGTCCTCGTGTTTATAAAGGGAACCCGGGCGGTCCAGATGGCGGCGGGACTTCTGCTCCTTGTGGCTTTTTACTACTTCTCTCGGTGGATTCGGCTTGAAACCGTTTCCTGGCTGCTGTCCAGCATCCTTCCGTATTTTGTTTTTGCGATCATTGTGATCTTCCAGTCGGAGATCCGGCGCGCACTTGCCCATTTCGGACAGGCTCCGTTCCCTGGCGGCATTTCGAGCATCAATCGCAATGAGCTATATGACGAGATCATGCTGGCCGTAACCACGCTTGCGTCGCACCAGACCGGCGCCCTGATCGTTGTCGAGCGGGAGATCGGGCTGAAGACCTACATTGAGAGCGGCATTGCCATAGACGCCGCTTTGTCCTATGACCTGCTGGTTACTGTCTTCAACCCCTCCGTGCCCCTGCACGACGGTGCCGTTATTGTGCAGAACGGCCGGATAGCGGCGGCGGCATGCTTCCTGCCGCTGACCGTCAAACCTCGGTTGAGCAAAGAGCTCGGCACCCGGCATCGAGCTGCAATCGGTATAACGGAAGAGACCGACGCGGTGGCCATCATTGTTTCCGAGGAAACCGCGGCGATCTCATTTGCGCACGATGGCGAGATCGAGCGTTTCCTGGACCCGGAAACATTGCGGCTCCGGCTACGTGACGCGTTCGAACACAAGTCGATGAGGACTGCACACCGTGTAGTCGCCACTCCGGCAGAGAACCGCCTGGATGGCTAGAATGCAAACGCTCAAGCATTTCATCACGCACAACTGGTTTCTGAAGATCGTTTCGCTGCTTCTTGCCACAATGCTGTGGGTCGCGATTGCGAGTGAGACTTCCTCGGAAGTCGGTTTGGACGTCCCGCTCGAATATCGAAACATTCCGCCTCAACTCGAGATCACCGGAGACACGACGAATACCGTGCAGGTGCGTCTGCGGGGCTCGGTCAACGTGGTGAAAGAGATCTCGCCGAAGGACGTATCCACGATTGTGGATCTGGAGGGCATGAAGGCCGGTGAAAAGATCATTTCACTGACACTTCAGAATGTGCAGGTGCCATTCGGTGCTGAGGTGGTTCGCGTCAATCCGTCACGGGTTCGTTTCAGTCTGGAGCGGACCATTTCAAAGCTTGTGCCGGTGGTTCCCACAATACAGGGCCAGCCGGCGGAAGGATATGAACTGGGCAAGGTGCTGATGAATCCGAGCAAGGTTCAGGTGGAAGGTCCTGAGAGCCGTGTCAGTGCGCTCGACTCGGTTCCCACGATCCCCATTCATGTTGATGGAAGAAAAACCCAGGTGGTGCAATCTGCCGACCTGGATGTTCCCGATCCTCAGGTGCGCGTCCAACATCCCGCAACGGTGGATATCCGCATCGAGGTCCGGGCAAAGTAGAGAATCCTGATCTTGACGCTCTTTCGCCCTTCTCATCTACTCGAAATATGAGCACGGAATTATTTGGAACCGATGGCATCCGGTCGCGCGCTGGTGAATTCCCGCTGAATTCGCATGCAGTCGCCGCGATCGGACAGGCGATTGGGGAGAGGCTCAATGGAAAGATCCTTGTGGGCCAGGACACCCGCATGTCGAGTCCGTGGATCTTCGAGCTTCTAAAGCAGGGTATCTCGAGAACGTCCGGAATCATCCAGGATGCCGGCGTCATACCCACACCGGCCATCGCGCTTCTTACCAAGTGGCTCGGTTATTCCGGCGGCGTGATGATTTCCGCGTCGCACAATCCGTACGAAGACAACGGCATCAAAGTATTCGCATCCGACGGGACAAAACTGAGCGATGCAGATGAGGGCGAAATTGAGAAACGCGTCTCTGAACTCCTCAGCTCGGACAAAGAACGCGAGCACACCGACCGAATTCCGGATAGGCAAATCTCCGCAGCGAATTCGACGGGTTGGGGAGAGCGATATCAGGAGATCCTGATCTCCCATTTCCCCCAGGGAGCCTGGCTCGCCGGTTTGCGTATCGTCCTGGATTGTGCGAATGGCGCTATGAGCGAAATCGCCCCCGGTCTGTTGCGCCGGCTTGGCGCGGAGATCACAGTGACTCATGCTTTCCCGAACGGCACGAACATCAATGCCGCATGCGGCGCTGTGCATCTCGAATCGCTGACTGAGACGATGAAGAGCCATTCAGCGGATTTCGGTGTCGCCTTTGACGGAGACGGAGACCGGTCGCTTTTTGTATCCGGCAATGGCCGGTTGATCGATGGCGATCCAGTTCTTCTTACAATGGCACGCAGGCTCCGGCGCAGCGGGCAATTGAACCCGGCTGTCGTCGTCGGAACGCTGATGACGAATTTCAGCCTTGAACGCATGTTGAGCGCGGAGGAAATCGCGCTGACTCGCGTATCGGTCGGCGACAGGTTTATCTTCGAAGAGATGTCGCGAAGCGGCGCGCAGCTTGGCGGTGAGCCTTCCGGTCACATTATCTTTTCCGATTTTCGTCTGTCCGGCGATGGCCTGTTCACCACGTTGAAGCTGGCGGAGGCGATCGTGAGCGATCACGCCTCTCTCGATGTTTTGACGCGCGACTGGGCTGAGGCACCGCAGCTCTTGAAGAATCTGCGAGTGAAACAGAAGGTGCCGCTCGAGACTCTGCCTGCGGTTCAGGAGAAGATGACCGAGGTCAACCAGGAACTGCAGGGTTGTGGCCGTCTGGTCGTGCGGTATTCGGGTACGGAGCCGTTGCTGCGCGTCATGATTGAAAGCGATGACGCGGCTCGGAACGACCGGCTCATGGCGGAGCTGCTTGATACGATCCGGAAAGCGATCGGCTGAAACGCGCGACTGGTGCGGATTGTCGCCGCAGCGGAGGGGCTTGACAGGATCTGAACCGCAAACCTATTCTTGGAGGATAGGACACACGCTAAAATATCCATTCGGTGCTTGACAGCTTCAGGCACGATATTTATAGTTGTTAGATGTGCTTGGCGACAGATAGTTGTCGGGCATGTTCGTTGAAAACTCCGCCGAGCAAAATCGAGGCGGTTTTTTTAGCGTCAAGATTTGAGGCCTGAGAGCCGCAAGGTTCTTTGAAAACAGAAAGCGTACAGTCAGTAAAAGATCTTTGAGTCAATTCGGTTTTAAGCGCGAATAAAGAATCAAACACATCAAGAAATCTTGAGAGTTTGATCCTGGCTCAGAATCAACGCTGGCGGCGTGCCTAACACATGCAAGTCGAGCGAGAAAAGGGGAGCAATCCCCTGAGTACAGCGGCGCACGGGTGAGTAACACGTGGGTAATCTGCCCTAGAGTGGG
>QHXD01000837.1:2913-6731 GCA_003223895.1 Acidobacteriota bacterium | reverse complement strand
TTTGCCGGTAAAACTGGTCAAAGCCGCCAACCGCTGCGCCCCTCCAATAGCCTGGATGTACTTGTCCAGAATCGGATCCACGGGTTTCTGCTCGCGAACCTCGACCTCGTTTGGATCCTCCACCGGCGCGCTGTACTGTATCGCCAGACTCGGCACCACTTTCGGCGTTCGTGAACCCGCATGACAGGTGAAGCAGGTGACGGCGCGCGCCCCGGCGAAACTGTCTTTGTTGAGGGCTGTTCCGGGTGAAGTGCGCAGGTCCCAGTGCCCGCTCAGATCGTGCGGATCAAAAGCTGTTGCGGTTGCCGTCTGGGGCCGCGGGGCGCCGGCTTGGGCCAGAGCAACAGGGGATAAGGCCCACATTGCTATGAGAACAGCAATCGAGCCGATGAAGCAGTTTCGCATACCAAACACTCCTTTCTCACACCGGAGACGTTTGCGGAAACGGTCCTCTTAATCCGGAAACTGCACTTCCGGATAGCCGGGCTTGGTCGGGAGTTTGGTGATGTCTGTGCCGCATCCCTGGCCGTTGTGATACTTCTTGCCATCAGCCTTTATGAAATCGCCGCAGATTCCAAAAGGTCTCTCTTCTTTGGAGGGCACAAATTGCACAATGATTTCGTCGCCGGGCTTGAACGTATTCTTCGTCCAGCCGAGCTTGATGAGATTGCCAGGACTGTTCAATTCCACACCCCAGTTGGCGACTTGCCCCTTATTGTCTTTGATGTCGAAGAATAACTGGGCATGCGGATTGGTCCATACCACTTCCGTTACGACTGCCTTCGTAACGATCTTGGTTTTATAGTCGTAGGCCGACCCGGAAGCATGATGAGCTAAAACCGCTCCGCAAGCAGCAAGAATAGACAGCACCAGGACAAGGCAGATCAAAAAGTACGAGCCATACTCACCTCCGGATGATCTGGATTAGTAGAGCGAATAAACTACAACGAGATATCGAAGGCAAGGAGTTTTCCGCTGTAGCGGCGGTCTATGACCGCCGGCATTGGCAACTTGCAGGATTGCCGGCGTCATAGACCGCCGCTACAGTTAGAATCTCTCTATTGATTGCGGCCCGCGGGCTGCCGGGATGCCGGCTTCGCGAACTTGTTCGCGTCAAGCGTCGTCGGGTTGTTTTGCACCCTCTCGACGTGAATGGTCATGTCCTCGGCAGGACTGATACTCATGGTCCGAACCAGGTAGGGAACCTTCACGCCGCCAACATCGCGATAATCGTCATAGTCGGTTTGAATCGGATAATCGCCCAGGGCAGTGGGCACGGCAACTATCTTGCGCAGGAGCAAACCGGAGTCTCTGTCGAAGTAGAGCCGCTCGGGCACGTCGCCATCCGGAGAACCCACCACGACATATACGTCACGGCCGCGGAGTCTTTCGGCGCCACGCAGTGCAATTCGCGAATACTGACTCTTCAGATTGAGAGGTTCGTAGAAGTCCGAGTTACGCTTCACGCGAGAGAGTGGCGGAAGCGGCGAATTGTTTGCACCGGTGGTTTCGGTGACGACGCCATTGGCGGCCTGAAGCCACGCGACATTGCCGTCGAAACCATTCGCAGTCGTACCGTTCGTCATGCGGAAAGTCATGACCCACTGATTCGGAGCTTTGGAAGCAATCTCCACCGGAACGTTGATCGGTGGCACGGCACCCCGGACATCGTTCGACAATGTCGCCGTCCCCGTGATCAAGCGGGAGTTCACTCGTCGAATCGCCTGGTCACCGCCGAGCGCCGTTACGTATTTGGCCAGGATTTGGTCCGGCGTGGGCATGCCCGCGAGGCGATCTTTGGACATGTATTCCTTATAGGCCTCGGCCATGACTTCGTCCCGGCCGCCGGCCAGCGGTCCGCCGTCGGGCTTGAAGAACACGCCGGCTCCCAGTTGAGAGTATTGCCCCGTCGGCGTGGGAGCGCCGACCGGACTGCTGCTGCCGTGATGGCACGTGTAGCAGGTGACGTTCATGCGGCCGTTGAACGACGTGTTGTTGATCGACATCATCATCGTCATCATTTTGCGCGCCGTGTTCTTGTTGGGCGTGTCTTCCGCCCGGTTTCCCAGATGGCAGAATTCGCATTCGACACCAAGCGCGGTTGAGATGAATCGCATTGTCGGAATCAATTGCGTGTTGGGAATATCTTTGAGTACCTGAATATTCTTGTAGGCTTGTGCCGCTGTCTTCCCTCCCTGGGCAGGCTGTTGCGCGAATGTCAACAACGTGGCTGCAAGCGTCAACCCTGCATAAGCAACGACCGTTCGAATTGAAAATACTGTCTTGCGCATTAGGCAATCCTCTCTTTCGCACTGTGTTGTCAGGTCGAAATTTCCTGCTGAGTATAGGCGAAGCGGGAGCTTGACGCCACCTGCAGGTTGTCGTAACGCGGGCTAAAGCCCGCGACTACATTCAGAACGAACGTTGTTCCCCAATGTAGTCGCGGGCTTTAGCCCGCGTTGCAGCGCCACCCGTTTGCTTGTACGGTTTGTGAACCTCGTGTTAGTCTCGGCCCGAGGTAACAGGAGTCTAAAATGCGAAATCGCTTCATCGGATTGATTGGAGTGCTGACGGTGGTTCTGGCGTTCTCGTCCTTCGCTATGGCTCAGAACGCCGCGCCTTCCGTTGACCCGCATGACCTGTCCGGAGTCTGGCAGCTTGCGCCAGGCGGGGGCGGTCAAGGGCCCGGCGACACGTTTCCTCCGTTGACAGCCTGGGGGCAGGCCAGGTACGACGCCAATAAGCCTGGGTACGGCCCCAAAGCCGCGCCGGGAGGCAATGATCCGATCCTGAAGTGTGATCCGATGGGTTTCCCACGAATCCTGTTCATCATCTGGCCCTTCGAGATCATTCACACAAAGGACAGGATCCTGATGTTTTTCGAGGGGCAACATACGTTGCGCGAGATCTGGATGGACGGCCGCAAACTTCCTGACGATCCGGATCCGACCTGGTACGGATACTCCGTGGGCCGGTGGGAGGGCGACACGCTGGTCGTCGAAACAATCGGTCTCAACGACAAAACGTGGCTGGGCGCGCAGGGTCAACCGCACAGCGACGAGATGCGAACGACGGAGCGTTACCGCCGGGTTGACCGCAACACGATACAGTTCAACCTGACCATCAACGACCCGAAGACGTATACCAAAACCTGGGTGGCGGACCCGCGACCCATCAAGCTGAAGCCGGGTGTGGAGATTCCGGAGTCTTTCTGCGTCGCGTCGGAGGAGGATGCGTTTACCCGGAGAATCAGGGAGCCTGCCGCTCGGCCGACGGGTAAGAAGTGACGGTCCGGACGAAAAATGGGAATTAGGGGGAAATTAGCCGCGAATTACGCGGATTACGCGAATGGGCGCGTCAAGGAGTCTTTGATGCGCCCATTCGCGTAATCCGCGTAATTCGCGGCTAATTTCCCCCCTGATTTCAAGCAACCATTCCCCCCGGTTTTGCGTTACGTTGAACGCTGGCAAACAGTTTCAACACGGTCGGCACCGCGGGCGCCAGGGCCGGCACATAGCCGATCCATGCATCGACGAGCTGTTGCCACGTCAGCAGAAGCACACCGATCAGACTGAGCGCGACTGTCAACATCGTTGTTGCGATGCTGCTCCACGGAAGCCGCACACCTTCATGTTCCCATGCCAGGAGTCCGTCGGACTGCAGGTCATGAAGGACGAAGCGGCGGAAAGTCTTAT
Organism: Acidobacteriota bacterium; assembly: GCA_003223895.1. GTDB lineage: Bacteria > Acidobacteriota > Terriglobia > 20CM-2-55-15 > 20CM-2-55-15 > 20CM-2-55-15. The sequence continues at coordinate 3,036 of QHXD01000837.1, read as the reverse complement.
TCATAATGCGGAACGTGGGATCGCGTCGAACGATGCCGCTGCGCAGAAGCTGGGCCGTAATTCCGGCGTTGCGGGGATTCACGACACTTTCTTCGGCAAGCTGCCGCAGTACCAGCTTTTCGT
>QHXD01000837.1:0-2865 GCA_003223895.1 Acidobacteriota bacterium | reverse complement strand
GGCGCCGGTGTTGTGCGAGCCGGCAGTTGCAGAATCACGCTCTTCGCGATCGAGAGCAACCAGGGGGCAAGCGAACACTCCTCAAGGATAAGCCTCTCCAGATCGGAAGCTTTTTCACCGGTTCGTTCCTCGAGGAGCGTCCTGATCTCGGTTACGACTTCCGGATCGGCCTTGCTGGAGACCCCCACCGTCTCGAGCCGGAACGTCTGGAAGAGGCGCCGCCAGCGGTCGAGATTGACGGTTGCGCCGCACTCCACTAATTGATCGATGGGATTGCGTGTGGATGCAATCCATACACGGTAGTGCCGGCGATAGAGCAATTGTTCCAGAAATGTCAGCAGGCGATCACGAAACGCGGCGTCGTCGAAGCGGTATTCGAGATGATCGATTCCGAGTACGCCGCCGTCGGGGAGCAACGGGGATTCGATAGCCTCCGACCATAAACCGGAGGGCGCCGATGCCGCCTCACCCGGAAACGAGGGCGCTTTCCTCACGGTGTCACGCGAGCAATTGGTCACGTAGGCGAGAGTCCTGACATCGAAGATGCAGCTCGTTGAATCTTTGCGCAGCGCGTTAGTCTTTCCCGATCCGGGAGGGCCCACGAGCAACAAATTAGTGGTGAGTTCCCGATTGCCGGAGGACTTCACTCCAGGCGGAACATAAACATCCAGGACGAACAACGGCCTCACTGCGAATCGGACCAGAACGCTGATGCCGAAAGCGATCATCGCCCCAACGGACCAGAACCAGAAATCAGGTTGGATAGGAGGCGCCGGAAATGCGGCGGAGGGACCAGCAGAAAGCTCTTTCGCGACGGCAGGCCTGCCCGAGTCATCCGCCGTCCCGTTGCTCTTAGGACGCGTCCCACCCTGCGTCTCGAGATCCGTGGCGACGTCGTTGTACGCGACATGAACCCCCATCAGCAATCGATTCAACCAATCCGTTTCCAGTGACGGGACAGTCGTTCCGACAAGCGTGGGCGGAATCATGTGCACGTCCCACGTTTCTCCGAGCCGTCTTGTCCGGAAGGCGGCCACCGTTGGATCATTTGTGCACTCGTTCTCATCGGCGCACAACTGCCGCATCTCTTTGTCGACTCGTTCGTCCCGCTTTTTCATTTCGTTCGCGACGTAAAGCTGTCCTCGCCGGTTCAGCAGGTTGGCTTCGAAACGATAGGCGACCTGAAAGGAAGCGATTGCCGGCACAGCCGCAACGATGAATAAGAACGAGATGCGCGCGAACAGGAAGTCGCGCTGCCAACTTCGGTCCGGCCGCGCAGGCAGGTCCGAGAGGCTCACAATGGCGAAAGTCGCCATCACTGCGCCGATCGAAACGAACGCTGTCTCGAATAGAAGAGATACCGGACTCGCCCGCGTGATCACGCTGAGAAATGCCAGGCTCAAGCTCACATTCAGCAATGCTGCCCAGCGATATCTCCGGCCTTTTCGATCGTCAGGCCAAAACCATTTGGCGGTGTAGCCCGGCCACATCAGATACATCAGAGCCCATCCAGCGGCGAGCAGCAGCCCGTAGACTGCGAAAGCGTCTCCAGATTGACCGTCTCGGAAATGAGCATGTCCTGGAATACGACCAATGACCACTGCGGGTCTTTAAAGCGGGGATCTGTCGTTGCCAGATTGATTAGAGTGACAAAGAGGCGACGGCGCGCGCCGAGGTACTCTGCCGTCAGAGCGCCCTCCGTCCGGCCAAGAACAAGGGTCCGCAGCGCCGGTTTCTCCCCGCATTCCTGCAGGAAGTTTTCCTTCAGGTTCCGCGTTGGGTCGCTGTGAAACAGCACTTTTCCGGTGATGTCGAGCACCGCGAACTGCATGCCGTGCGGCAGGACCGGGTTTCCGACAGACAGTGGTGTCGTCGCCAGCGAGATACCGGCCGGAGGCAACGCCTGGCTCGGAGAAAGCGCATTCCAAAAAACGGTCAGGGGCTTACCGGTGTTTGGCGATTCCATCACCGAGACCCCGCGTTGCGGCACGCTTTGGCCGATACGGAATGCCCGATCGATATCGTCATAGTACGGAAGCGCGCTCTCACGAATATTGAGGAACGGCGTGACGGCTCTCTTCGTTGTCCACTTGACTCGCTGCCCGCCGCTCCTGTCGGTCCACGCAATGATGTCGAAGTATGGATATGGGGCGCTCTTCGGAAGAACTATCTCCTTTGTAATCAGACTCGTCTTGCAAGCCCATTCGGGCTTACAACCATCGGTCGTGATTTGCACGGCAGCTTCCTTGTTCGCCATCCAACTTCGAAAGTCCCGGTTGCCATCGAGTTCCTCGTCGAGTTCCAGCTGAGCTTGTTTCGCCTCATTTCTGATGCTTCCTTTGATTTCTTCGGCCAGCGCGCGAAGCCGCAGGTCGACATTGCCTTTAAATGCGCGACCGAAGTACTGCGCATCCAGCAAACCAAACGTGAGAAGAGCGCTGATCAGAAATGCCGTGACCGCGACCAACACACCGTCGATGCGGTGAAAGCGCTCACGCGGACTCAGCACATGCAGCTTGAGGAGCGGAATCGCAAGGCATAAAAGTCCGAGAGCCGCGCAAATCATGAGCCAGTAGGTGTAGGAAATCGTCGAACTGGCGCCGCGGAAATCATCCATGCGCACCAGCCCGCATAGTGCCCATTCCTCCGGAGCCTTTCCGTCTTCTTTCAACAGAGATAGTTGAACCGGCTGAACGTACAGCTTGTAGTCGGCGGCCCCGATCGTGACATCTGCGATGTTGCTCGTCGCCCGCAGCGTCTCCAGCCCCTTTGCTGCGGCGTTCTGAGTTGTCGCGGCGCCAGTGAGCCGATCGAGCCGCACCAATCTCACGCCTGATTTCGACTGAGCAATGACGCGACCTTCCC
>QHXD01000092.1 GCA_003223895.1 Acidobacteriota bacterium | reverse complement strand
CGACTCGATAGCCGTTTGGATCGCATCAAGCCACACCGAGAGGTCCTGCCCTCTTGCCCTGCGCGCGAGACGATTGGCGGTCCAGATTTCGAGGCCATTCCGGAACACCGTCGACGTGCTGACGCGCTCGAGCTTCGGAAGCGGCTGTGTGAGCCAGCGTTCCACGCGCTGCGAAAGCCGCGTCGCCTGCGCGATCAGTTTTTGCGATTCGTCCAGGCGGCCCTGGTGTTCGTAAGCCCGGCCAAGCAGAAACAGGGCCTCACTGTCGCGGCCGCGCAATTTCAGCGATTCATTCAGATTTCTGATCGCCGCATCGAACTCTCCGCGAACGAAGCTCGCGTAACCCATGTTGAAAAACGCGTCGCTCCCGAGCGGATCGATTTCCGTTGCAGACTTCCACTTCGTCATTGCCCCTGCGTAGTCGCCTTTCTGCGACTGTGCCGCTCCCATGTCGAGCAGTACGTCGTAATTTGCGGGCAGCGCTTGAAGCGCGGTCAAGGCGCGGTTGTAATCTCCGAGATAGAAGTAGTTCAGCGCAGCCGTGAATTGTGCCTGCTGCCGGTAGGGACTGCCTTGAGGTATTTTGTCGAGCGACTGGTTCGATACTTTGAAATTCCGCTCCAGATGATATGCGCGTCCCAGTTGAAATAACGCAGCTCCGTACTGCGGGTACAGCCGAACCGCAGTCTGGAGCAATTCGATTCGTTTCTGCGGATCAGGGTTTAAGATTCCCCGGATGTAATTCTCGAATGCGCTTCGGGGCGTTGCCGGCTGCACGGTCCCGGCTTCGGGCTTTCCGAGTATTTGAGCGGAAAGGCTGCCCGTCAGCGAAATGACATCTTCCAGCTTGCCACTCACCTTCACTTCGTCGGCCGACCCGGCCAGCTCCAGGTCAGTGACCCGGGCAACGATTTCAAAGCTGTCGCCTGTGCGTGAGAATCGGCCGGCGATAATGGTATCCGCGCCGGTATCCCAGCCCAGCTTCAATGAGGTTGCGCGGCTCACCATTGTCGTTTCCGGAATCCCTACTTTCTCGTAAGCGGCCAGCCTTTCTTCGCGCGAAAAGACGTAGATGGCTGGCTCGGCCTGAAACCTCTCGATGATCAGCTCCGCGATGCCCTCCCCAATCCAGTCCAGGGTCCGGTCGCTCGATAGATTTTCGAAGGGGAAAACGAGGACCGTCGTGGCATCCGCGCGCGCAGTGCTCGTCGCGGCCAGTACGAGAGCTATATATATAAAGATGCGCCTCAGCACACTCCGATTATACTTGAGGAAACTAGGAAACCGGGGGTCAGACCCCTTGTTGCTGAATTCCTCCATGCGAATTGCGATCGATATTCGAAAAATCAATGAGTTCGGCGTCGGCACATACATCTGGAATCTTGTGCGCAACCTCAGTGCGCTCGACGATCGTAATGAGTATCTGCTGATCGGATCTCATCGGAATTTTCACGAGCTCGGACCGCTGCCGGACAACTTCAAGCAGCTCTACGTACAGGACGACCAGACCTTCTGGCGAAATCACATCACGATTCCATTTGCGTTGAGGCGTCAGGCCGCTGACGTTGTGCACGTGCCGCATCACGAGGCACCGTTTTTCATCACTTCAAAGCTGGTCGTCACCATTCACGACTGCGTCCACCTGCTCTTTCCACAGGAAGACTCTACGAAGTTTCAGAATTACCGAAGTTTTCTGCGGATGAAACGAGTCGTCGAAGGGGCAAAGCATGTGCTCGCGGTTTCAAATTCAACAAAGGAAGATCTGATCAACATTTTCGAAGTGCCGGATTCCAAGATCTCCGTAATCCACAATGCGCTCGATGAGCGATTCGCCTTCAGTCACACGACCGAAGAGAGAAAGCACGTGCTCGAACGATACCAGCTCAAGGATCCCTTTGTGCTTTACTCCGGGAGAATCCGGCCGCACAAGAATCTCCACCGGTTGATCGAGGCATTTGCGGTTTTGAAAAGCGAACTGGCCGACGACGAGCGATACAAGAACCTGAAGCTCATCATCATCGGCGACGAATTGAGCAAGCACCAATACCTGCGGTTGACCGTCGTCCGCAGCGGCGTTCAGCAGGATGTACGATTCTTCGGCTTTGTGCCCTATTCCATACTGCGGGTTTTCTACCAGTCGGCCGCGCTCTTCGCCTTCCCTTCACTGTACGAGGGTTTCGGTTTGCCGCCACTGGAAGCCATGGCGAGCCGTACACCAGTCATCGCCTCGAACACATCGTCGCTGCCTGAAGTACTGGAGGACGCGGCGGTGCTGGTGAATCCGGAAAACGTGTTTGATATTGCTTGCGGAATGAGGCTGATCCTCTCGGACGATCAACTCCGTCAGAAGCTGGTTCGAAAAGGGGCGGAGCAGGTTGCGAAATTCTCGTGGAAGCTGGCCGCGCAGAAGGTGATGGAAACGTATCAGTTGATCGCGGCGGGCGAACCCCGGCTAGTCCGCTCTCTTCAGCGGAACACCCTGTGACTCTTCCCAGAATTTGAAGTTCGAAACGGCGGCGATTCGTGTGCCGGGCGTGTCGATTCTCGTGGTCGTTGTGCCTCGCGTGATGATAAGGGTCTGGCCGACGATGCTCGGGACGGATGTCCATGATGATGGTCTTCCGGGATAGCGGAGTGACATACCTGTCGATTTCGGAATCGCTGGCTTTGGTAATGGCCTCGTCAAACTTATCTCCCGAGTTGATCTGATCGGCCATCGTATAGACGCCAAGAGTCGTGGTGCCCCCGCTCAGGACCTCGACGACCGTGGTCACCTCGGCGGGCAAACCGAAATTGTCAGTCATCGCGATTCGATGATGAAGGTCGAATGAAAACTTCCCGCCCTTTTTCGTATAAGGAAGCTTGATCAGAACACCCGCCGTCGGCTGGCGAGTGATTATGACATCGTAGTATTCGGAGCCGCTCACGTTGCCCTTCCCCATCAGGAGGTTCTGCCTCGCGCGCACGTCGTAGGGCAGCTCATTCTTGTCGGTTTCCTGTACGAGTGGGGTCAGACCCAGAAGAAGGGATATAACGAGCGAAATCATCGAATCCTCCCAACCAAGCTGCTAAAGCCAGCGCCTACAAGATAACATGAATCTCGATTTCATAAACCTTCCCATCGATGATCCGGAAAGCCGCGGTCCGCGGGCGTTCCGGCTCGACCAGCGACACGATCAGATGAGCCGCTTCGGGGTAATACGCGCGCTCGATATCGCTCTCCGACGGCTTTGCGGGCCCAAGTGGATGCGAGTGGTAAATGGCAAGCAGAGCCTCCCCGGAAGTTCGAAGATCTCTCAGCACAGCGATCAACTGAGCCGGCTCCATTTCGTAATCGGTTGAACTCGCCCTGGCGTTATCCATTGGAATAAACCGGGTTGCGAGTTGAGAACCAACCAGGAGGCCGCACCCCTCCTGTGGGTGGCATGTTTTCGCATGCTCTATCACCTGTTCCAGGATTCCGGGCGCAAGACTCAGGTTCACGGAAACGCCTTGATTCGATGATTTCAAGTGGGGCGGCTCAGCGCGTAGACAGTGACCGGCTCCCTCACGCCGCGGATGGAAACGCTTCGCTCGGAATGGAAATAAAGGCGTTCGTCATTTACGACGGCGTCCCGGACTGCCTTCGAAACGACAATGGACAGAGCTTCGGCCTGGCCGCAAAGGCGGGCAGCCAGATTGACCGCGTTTCCGATCGCCGAGTAATCGAGATGTTCGGGCGATCCAATATTGCCGATGACGGCCCGGCCCGTATGGATGCCGATTCCCAGGCTGCGAATGGTGTCCGAGGCATCCGCATGTCTCAACTGAACGCTGTCGAGAATCCGCAGTGCACAAAGGCAGCTCTGCAGCACCATGTCAGGGCCGTCAAAGATGGCCATCACACCGTCACCGCCGAACTTGTCGACGTATCCGCCGTGCGCGTGGATGACGTGGACCTGTTCGGCCAGGAGCGAGCTCACGAGGGAAAACAGCTGGCCGGGCTCCAGTTCTTCGGAAAACGCCGTGAAACCGCGGATATCGGTAAAGCAAATGGCAATGCCGCGTTCTTCGGGGGGCGGCACCACACCGGTCATTGAAGCGGTTTCCACCATCTCCAGCGTTCTTCTCGAAAGGTATTGCCGAAGGGCCCCTCGCGCCCGTTCCAGCCGCTGGAAGTACTCCATTCTCTTGAGGTGGCCATTCAGCCGCGCGACGAGAATCATCGCGCTCGGCGGTTTGCTGATGAAATCGTCGCAGCCGGCCGCAAAGGCATCTTCCAACCCTCGGTCTTCGCCGATGCCTGTTACGAAAATAATGGGCGTGGATTGGTATTCGTCCATACGGCGGAGCGCGCGGCAAACTTCGATGCCGTCCATTCCCGGCATTTCCATGTCGAGCAGGAACGCGTCGATGTGGCGGCTCTTCGCCACTGCAATCGCCCGATCTCCGCTTTCCGCCTGGAGGACTTCGTAGTCTTCGGTGTCCAGGATTTCGGACAGGGTCTCGCGAATGCCAGCGTCATCATCCGTGATGAGGATGGTCTTTCTGTTTGACTTCACTACGAATATTGTACGTTACTTTTGCGCCCGGCGCAGAAATGCCGGAATTTCCAGGTCGGGCTTGAGAACCGGCGGGCGGGGGCCGGCAGTTGCTCCGGCGGCGGCAGCAGCAGCGGCCGCGACCTCTCCCTTCTGGTCGAAACCGGTGGCGATGACGGTGATTTTGACCTCGCCTTTCATGGTCTCGTCCAGGACAGCGCCGAAAATGATGTTGGCATCCGGGTCTGCCGAGTCGTGAATAATGTTCGATGCTTCACTGACTTCATGCAGCAGCAGATCAGTGCCGCCCGTGATGTTGATCAGGACACCCCGCGCGCCCTGAATGGAACCGTCTTCCAGCAGGCGGCTGGATATTGCCTTCTTGGCTGCTTCCACGGCCCGATTCTCGCCGACTGCCGAACCCGTACCCATGAGCGCCATTCCCATTCCTGACATGACAGTCTTAACATCGGCGAAGTCGAGATTGATGAGGCCGGGCACGATGATCAAATCCGAAATTCCCTGAACAGCCTGGCGCAAAATGTCGTCCGCGATTCGGAAGGCATCGAACAGGCTGGTTCCGCGCTCGAGCGTGGCGAGCAGGCGCTCGTTCGGAATCGTGATGACGGTGTCCACGGACTCTTTCAAGTCGGCCAGACCGCGCTCGGCCTGATTCAACCTCTTCCTGCCTTCGAACGCGAAAGGCTTCGTCACGACGGCGACAGTCAGCGCGCCAAGCTCCGCGGCGAGACTGGCGACAACGGGAGCGGCGCCGGTACCGGTGCCACCGCCGAGGCCGGTCGTGACAAACACCATGTCGGCGCCTTCGAGAGCCTCGATCATCTTCTCGGTGTCCTCGAGAGCGGCCTGCTTGCCAATATCGGGATTCGCGCCGGCGCCGAGACCCTTGGTGAGCTTGGCGCCGATTTGAAGTTTAACGGGAGCTCTGGACTGCTTTAGCGCCTGCACGTCGGTGTTCGCCACGAGGAAATCGACGCCACCGAGACCCGCCGCGATCATACGATTAACGGCGTTTGATCCGCCGCCGCCCACCCCGACGACCTTAATGGACTCTCCGATTCGCAGCCCTTCGTCGAACAAGAATCTGATGGATGTATCAACAGGTAAGTCGGTAACCACCGTCTCCTTTTTCATAGCAAGCTCCTGAATTTCGAGACAAATTTCTTGAATCCCGAATTCGAATTTTCGTGAAAGTCGTGCGTTTTTCTCCTGCGTTCTCCGTACAGAACCAAACCCGTGACTGTTGCGAATTCCGGCCCCATCAGTTGAGGCGTCTTTTCGAGCAACGATTCGCCGAAGCCGGTCGATGTCCCGATCCGGACCGGCATATCCAGAATGTCTTCGGCCAGTTCCACGAATCCTCTGAGCATGGCGCCGCCACCGGTCAGCACAACGCCCGCGCCCGCCTGGCGTTCATAGCCCGCGGCCCGTATTTCGTTTCGGACGAGGTGCACGATCTCCTCGGCGCGTGGTTGAAGAATGTCGCTCAACACCGATTGCGCGACTGCGCGAGGATGGCGTGAGCCCACGCCGGCGACTTCGAAGACCTTATCGTTGTCGGCCATGGAGGAGACCGCGCAGCCTTGTTCGCGTTTGAGCCATTCCGCTTCGGGGATCGAAGTGCGCAGACCGACCGCGATGTCGTTGGTGAACAGTTCGCCGCCGAGGGGGACCACCACCGTGTGCCGAACTCCGCCGTGATGGTAGATGGCGAGATTGGTCTTTCCGCCGCCAATGTCCACAAGGACGGAGCCGAGTTCTTTCTCGTCTTCGGTGAGGATCGCCTCACCGGCGGCGATAGGCTCGAGTACCGTGTCGCCAACCAGCAGACCGCTGCGATTCACAGCGGTGATGATGTTTTGCGCCGCCGTCGTCGAGCTCGTGACAATGTGGACATTCACTTCGAGACGGGTGCCGAACATGCCGAGCGGGTCGCCGATTCCATCCTGATCGTCAACGATGAATTCCTGCGGCAGGATATGTATGATCTCGCGGTCCGGCGCCAGCGCCACGGCTCGCGCCGTCTCGATGACGCGGCGAACATCCTCGCTATCGATCTCGCGCGACCGCGTGGGAATGGGCGTCACGCCGCGGCTGTTGAAACTCCTGACGTGCGGTCCGGAAAGGCCGACATAAACAGTTTCGACCTCGCAGCCCGCCATGGTTTCGGCCTCATGAACACTTTTCTTGATCGACTCCACGGCCGCCTCGAGGTTGACGATCGCTCCCCGCTTCAACCCTTTGGACTCGGCAACACCAAGGCCGACCGGCTCGAGGCCGTTTTCCAATTGGTTGCGCTGCGTGCCCCCGCGCACCGCCGCAATCAGCGTGCATACTTTGGTCGAACCGATATCGAGGCCTACAATGTTTTTTTCTCTGCGTCCCATACTATGTTCCCGCCCGCTTCGTCGTCCTTCATCCTGACGATGACCTGGTTCCTGAAACGTAGATCCACACGTGCCGCCTGCGGATACTGCTGGTGAATCTGGCTCTTGAGCTGGAGATACTTGATCCACCGGCTTCGAAAGTCCGTCGTGCCGAGATCGACGACCAGTGGATCGCTGGCCGCCACGATGGAAACCTCGCCGGCTTCGTTGATATGGACCTCAGAAAGCGAGGTCTGACCGAGATCGTCCAGAACTTTTCTGTAGGCTTCGACCTTTTTCCGATTGCCCTTCACGTCGTTGCCGCGAAGCCCATCGAGAATCGGAAAGCTGGAGCCGCCCGCGGCATCCAGGCTGAGGATCTTCGCATCTGCGTCGAACTGATAGATCTCACCGCGAATTCGTCCAAGCCCGATGGGCTCGCGCTCCACGATCTTAATGATGATCTGATCCGGGAGAACCCGCTCGACCATTGCGTGGCGCACCCAGTCCAGCTCTTCGACGCGCTCTCGAATTTCACGGAGTTTGACGTCGAAAACGTTTGTGCCCGCATCGAATCCGGCTTGTGTCAGAACATCGCTTTCGTGCACCCGCTTGAGCCCCGAGACCGACAGCTTCCGGACATCGAAGCGCGGCGCGGTCTTCAGATACACAATGACGGAGTATGCCGCCCAGCAAAGCCCCGCGAGTGACACGACCAGCATTCCAATTTGTATGCAGCGGATCAGCTTCGCTTTCATGCCGTCCTCGAGAATCGCTCGGAAAGAATGTCCGACAGTTTCGTCACACTGCCTGCACCCATGACGATCACGGCGTCGCCTTCCTTTGCATTGGAGATAACGTAGGACTCGATCATTTCGAAATTCGGGGCGTACATGGCATTCTTGTGTCCGAAGCTCTTGATCTTTTCGATCAAAGCCTGTGTTGTGACGCCTTCGATAGGGTTCTCTCCCGCGGGATAGATGTCGAGCATCAGCACCACGTCGGCGAGATTGAAGGCGCGTGCAAAGTCATCGAACAGATGCATCGTCCGCGTGTAGCGGTGCGGCTGGAAGATGACGAAGAGGCGGCGGAAATTGCCGGTCTTCGCTGCATTGAGCGTCGCGCGAATTTCCGTCGGATGATGTGCGTAATCGTCGATTACCGTGACGCCGTCGCGGGATTTCACTTCGAATCGGCGCTCGACACTCTGAAACCCTTCCAGTGCCGTTGAAATCATGCCCTGGTCGACGCCCATGTCGCGCGCTGCGGCGAAAGCCGCTGTGGCATTGAGCACATTGTGCATGCCGGGGACGCGAAGCTTGAAAGCCTGCTTCGCGCCGCCATTGAATCGCAGAACGAAGGTTGAACCCAGGCCTTCCAGGTTCACGTCGGTTATCGAAACATCGGCTTGAGCGGCTGTGCCATATGTCACGATGCGGCGCTTGACCTGTGGAATCAGCGACTGCACAGCGGGCTCGTCGAGGCAAAGAATGGCGGCGCCATAGAACGGAACCTTGTTAATAAAGATTAGGAACGCGTTCTGAATGTCTTCGAGATCGCGATAGTGGTCGAGGTGGTCCGGTTCGATGTTGGTGACCACTGCAATGGTCGGAGACAGGAGCAGAAAGGAACGGTCACTCTCGTCGGCCTCGAGCACGATGAATTCGCCCTTGCCAAGACGAGCGTTGCTCCCAAGGGTGTCGAGCAGGCCTCCCACAACGACTGTGGGATCGAGTCCGGCGCGGTCCAGAACCGTCGCGATCATGGAAGTCGTCGTGGTCTTTCCATGCGTGCCGGCGACCGCGATGCTGTACTTCAATCGCGCGAGCTCAGCCAGCATTTCTCCGCTTCACGAATTTCCGCGTTATCCGGGCGGACAGCGGACGACGTCACCACGACATGGGCCCCGGCCACGTTTTCCGCGGCGTGCCGCAGATAAACGGTCGCGCCGAATTTCGCCAGCCGATCTGTGATCACGGTGGAGCGCAGATCAGACCCCGTCACTTTGTAGCCTAGGTTCAGCAGTACCTCGGCGATCCCGCTCATTCCAATCCCGCCGATCCCTACGAAGTGAACGTGTTGTATTCGTTTAAGCATGGCGATCGATTGCGGTCTCCACGAGATTGACAATGCGCTGCTCGGCGTCGAGGATGGCGATGCGCCGCGCGTTGGATTCGATTTCCTTCAGTCGCGCGGGATCGGCCATCAATTCACGAATCACGCCCGCCAGCCGTTTACCGTTCAATTCGGCGTTAGGAATCAGGACGGCGGCTTTTTCGTCGGCCATGGCGCGAGCGTTTTTTGTCTGGTGATCGTCGGTCGCGAAAGGAAACGGGATCAGAATGGCGGCGCGGCCTGAGGCCTTGATCTCGGCCACAGTCGTCGCACCCGAACGCGAAACGATCAAGTCCGCGGCGGCGTACTGCTGATGAAAGTCATTGAAGAAGACGCGCACGTCCGCTTCGAAGCCCTTGCCGGCATATGCCCGTTTAACTTCATCCAATTGCCGTTCGCCGGTCTGGTGCACAAACCGAAGCCGGTTTTTCCAGTCGGACAAGTCGTCCAGCGCCTCGATCACAGCCTTGTTGATCGACTGCGCGCCCTGGCTTCCGCCGAAGATCAAAATGGTGTACGGCGCGACGTGTTCCTTCGGTGGTATGGACTTGAACTCTGGCCGTACCGGGTTTCCCGTCACTACGGCACGGTCGCCGAAGTGTGATTGAGTCCCCGGATCCGTAACCGCAGCGAAATCCACCCATCGGCCGAGCACTCGATTGGCGAGGCCCGGAATCGCGTTCTGTTCCATGATCACTCTGGGATAGCCGCTCATGATTGCGGCACTCAGCATTGGAAACGACGCATATCCTCCAACGCCGATGACGACGTCCGGTTTGAAATCCCGGAGGATGCCCTGTGCTTTGAAAAGACCACCTGCCATTGCGAACAAATTCTTCATACGCCGGACCATGCCGACGCCCTTGATTCCCCCGAGAGGCAACGTCCGAAGCGGAAAGCCTTCCTTGGGTACGATCCGCGCTTCAATTCCCTGCTCGGCTCCCACGAACAAAACCTCCGAGCGCGAATCGCGGCGCTGGATCTCGCGCGCCACCGCGATCCCCGGAAACAAGTGCCCGCCTGTTCCACCGCCCGCAATAATCGCTTTCATGCACTTCTAGCTCGCCTGCTGCGAGACGTTCAGCAGAATGCCCACTGCAGCAAGCATGACGACGAACGAACTGCCGCCGTAACTCAGGAACGGCAGCGGGATCCCTTTCGTCGGCAAAAGTCCCAGCACAACGCTCATGTTGATGAATGCCTGCACGCAAACCATCATCGTGATGCCCAGCGCGAGGTAAAACCCGAACAGATCGGGCGCGCGCATCGATGCGCGAAGGCCGCGCCACATGAAGAGCACGAACAGTGCCAGCACGGCGCAGGTGCCGATCATTCCCAGTTCTTCACCGACGACTGCAAAAATGAAATCCGTGTGCGCTTCCGGCAAGTAGAAGAGCTTCTGCTTGCCTTCCATGAATCCAAGACCGGTAACGCCCCCGGCTCCAACCGATATCAGCGATTGAATGATCTGAAAGCCGCGGCCCAGGGGCTCCTCCCATGGATCGAGAAACGCAAGGATGCGCTCGCGCCGGTACTTCACACGAAAGACCAGAAGGTAAAAGGCCGGCAAAGCGAAGATGAGCGAAGCAGCGATCCAGCGAAGATCGAGTCCGGCCACGAACAGGAGGATTCCGCTGATCACCAGCAGCGTCACGGCCGTGCCCAGGTCCGGCTGAAGGACAATGAGGCCCGCTAGCAGCGCGACGATGACTGCGACCGGCACGAGCGTAAAAGCGATGTCGTTCACCCTGCCTTTGCGTCTCTCGAGGAAATATGCGAGGAAAAAGATGAGCGCAAGCTTTGCAAGCTCTGAAGGCTGGATGGAAAATCCCGAAAACTGAATCCATCGATGCGTATTCGCTGCAGCGGCAAGGAAGAACACGAAGACGAGCAAGGCAACGACTATAGCAAGAGCGGAGAAAACGATGACCGGATGCCGGTATACGTGATAGTCAACCTTCATGACGATGAACATCATCGCCAGTCCAATCGCCGCAAAGATAAGCTGCTTGAACCAGAAATAGTTCGGATCGCCGAATTTCTCCTTCGCCATAACGGCTGACGAGCTGAACACCATCGCGACGCCGAAGCTGATAAGAATCAGTGTCACCAGGAAGAGGATGCGATCCGGCTTCAGTTTTCTTGCCATTTATCTCAGCTTCAATGTCGACAGGCTGAACAGTGCGAAGATCAACGATGCGATCCAGAAACGGATGATGATCTTCGATTCCTTCCACCCCTTCAGCTCAAAGTGATGGTGCAAAGGCGCCATCAGAAAAATCCGTTTTCCGCGAGTCTTGAACGAAACGACCTGAATCATGACGGACAACCCCTCGATCACGAATACGCCGCCAATGAAGATCAGAAGCAGTTCCTGTTTGATGATCACTGACAAAGTGCCGATCGCGCCGCCCAGCGCGAGGGATCCGACATCGCCCATGAACACCTCGGCCGGATGCGCGTTGTACCAGAGAAAGCCGAGACTGGCTCCCACCATGGCTCCGGAGAAGATCGTGAGTTCGCCGACCTGGGGGAGATACTGAATATCCAGATAGTCCGAAAGCGTCGCGTGGCCGGTGATGTAAGTGAGCGCCGTCAGCGCAGCCGAGGCGATCACGGTGCAGCCGATAGCGAGGCCATCGAGTCCGTCGGTCAGATTCACGGCGTTGGAAGCGCCGACAATCACAATCGCTACAAAAATCAGGAACGGGAGATACCCGAGAAACCAGAATTGCGTTGCGAACAACCGGTCGATCAGGAGATCCGGTGTAAAGAATTTGAAGAACGGCACCGTGAGCTTTGTCGAATAGATGCCACGATTCATCAGATAGAGAAGAGAAACGCCTATAGTGACGGCCACTAACGCCTGCAAACCGATTTTTTCGCGCGCCGTAAGACCGAGCGAGCGCTTGTGGACAATCTTGAGGTAATCATCGGCGAATCCTATGACGGCATATGCGAGCGTCGAGATGATCAACACCCACATGAGCCGGTTTCTCAGGTTCGTCCAGAGCAGGGTCGGCACGATGATCGAAACCACGATGAGGATGCCGCCCATCGTGGGAGTGCCGGCCTTCGATTGATGCGACTTCGGCCCCTCCTCCCGAATCTGCTGCCCGATTTGAAACTCGCGCAATCGCGTGATGAGCCACGGCCCCAGAAACAGGCTTATCAAGAGCGCCGTGAGACTCGCATACGCCGTGCGGAACGTGATGTAGGTGAAAACGTTCAGCACCTTGAGCGGTTCCCAGAACCGGTTCAGCGGATATAAGAATTCGTAGAGAATGTGATAAAGCATTACGGTTCCATGCTTGAAAACTGCGCTCTCAACGTGTTGAGGGCCTGTTCGAGCTTTACTCCTCTCGATCCTTTCAAAAGAACAACGTCACCTTTTTTCATTGTCCGAGCCAGCAGATCACCGGCCTGCACGGCGTCCGGAACAAACTTCAGCCGCGAACGGTCCATGCCGGCTTCCAGCGCCCCTTCCAGGATCTCCTGGGCCAGTCCCTGAACGCCGACAAGCAGTTCGAGTCCGGCTCGCGCCGCTTCGCGGCCGCAGCCGCGATGAAGCTCAGGGCCTTCGTGGCCGAGTTCGAGCATCTCACCTGCCACGACGATCTTCCTCTGGTAGCCCTGCAGCTTTCCGAGGAAGCGAATCATTTCCGACAAGGCTCGCGGGTTCGAGTTGTAGGAATCGTCGATCACGGCAAATCCTTCGCGGAACTTGATCACCTGGCCGCGCATCTTTTCCGGTTTCATCTCACTGACCGCTTCGCGGATCTGTTCCCATGGGACCTCGTGGGTCACTCCAACGGCGATTGCAGCCAGGGCATTGATGACGTTGTGCTGGCCGAGCAACGGCAGAACGAAATTCACGTCCCTGCGGCCGTGATGCACGATGAAGGCGGTTCCCTCCAGGCCAAGATCCTGGATCTGCTGGACTTTGAACGAAGCGACCGACTTGACTCCGTAGGTCACGATTTTTCCGTCGAACTTGCGGGCCATCGATCGCACGCGCGAATCGTCATTGTTGAGATAACCCGTTCTGGGCTCATGCAAAGCTTCAAGAAGTTCGGCCTTGGCCTCGGCAATCTCATCGACGGATTTGAAAAACTCGAGGTGCACCGGATTGACGTTCGTGACCACACCTTCGTTAGGCTCGGCAATCGAAGCCAGTTTTCGAATTTCGCCTTTCGCTGACATCCCCATTTCCAGGACACCGATGTTCTGGTAACGCTCGGCTCGCAGGAGACAGAGCGGAAGACCGAACTCGTTGTTCAGGTTTCCGACAGAGCGGAGAACCGTGAACTTTTTCCCGAGAACGGTAGCGATCATCTCCTTAGTCGTGGTCTTGCCCGCGCTGCCGGTCACGCCGATGAGAGGTGCGCCCCAGCGACGGCGTACGTCTCGAGCGAGTGCCTGAAGCGCCTCGATCGTCGATTTGACTCGAATCGTGGGATGCGCGCTAACGCGTTCCTCCTCCACAATCGCAGCGGCCGCCTTCTTCTCAATGGCCTGTTCCAGGAACTCATGTCCGTCGAAGCGCGGGCCTTTGATTGCAAAGAACAGTTCACCGGGGTTCAGGGTTCGCGTGTCGATCGAATAACCCCGAACTTTCAGGTTGCCGGGCCCGTCGAGCGTTCCGCCAACTGCTTTGCTAATTTCTTCCAGTGACAAGTTCATCGAGTAACTCGCGTGCTACGACTCGATCATCGAAGGGATAGGACGTATCGCCGACCGTCTGATGCGTCTCATGCCCCTTTCCGGCGATGACTACCGTATCACCCGCCTTCGCCTCAACGAGCGCGGCCCGGATCGCTTCGCGCCGGGCCGGACAAACCATGTACTGAGCACCTTTCATTCCCTCGTCGATTTCGCGGATGATGGCCAGCGGATCTTCCCCACGCGGATTGTCCGAAGTCACAATCGCATAATCACTTTCGCGCGCGGCAACCGCGCCCATCGCAGGGCGTTTGGTGCGATCGCGTTCGCCGCCGCACCCAAAAACAACGAGCACACGTCCGGACGTAATTTCGCGAGCGGATTTCAGAACCTTTTCGAGCGCGTCGTCAGTGTGGGCGTAATCCACGATGACGCGGAAGGGTTGTCCCGAGCTGACGGGTTCAAACCGGCCCGGAACATTTCGAAGTTCCTGAATACCACGTTGGATCGCCTCGGCCGGGATGTCGAGGCCCACAGCCACCCCGATGGCAGCGCCGATATTGTAAAGGTTGGGCTTACCCATCAGGGACGTGCGCAACTCTAGCCTGCCCGCGGGCGTTTCGTAGCAAACTTCGGAGCCGTCCCAGCCAAAGTGATAGCGGGACGGATGGATTTGAGCTGCAACTTGCATGCCATATGAAATGACGCGCGACGGCTCTATCGATCGCAGATCGCTGTACCGTGGGTCGTCCGTATTCAGAACCATCAAGCTCGGCATTTCTCCATTCAAACCGGTGAAGAGTTTCCGCTTCGCCCGGAAGTACGATTCCATGTCGCCATGAAAGTCCAGATGATCGCGGCTGAGATTCGTGAAGACAGCGATCTCGAATCGCAGGCCCATAACACGCTTCATCTCGATCGCATGCGACGAAACCTCCATGACCGCGTGATGCCATCCGGCATCGGCGACCTGCCTGAACAACTTTTCAAGATCCGGTGCCTCAGGCGTCGTGCGCTCGGCCGCGTAATCGAACCCCGGACCCCTATATTCGATCGTACCGAATACCGCCGCCGGATGTCCGGCCGCTTTCAATATCGACTCGACCACGTAGGTGGTCGTCGTCTTCCCGTTTGTGCCGGTTACACCCACCAGGTGCAGCCTTCCGGTCGGATGACCGTAAAAATTCGCGGCCACCCGGGCCAGTACGGCACGCTCGTCATCCACTTGAATCCAAGGCATCGCAAGGGATGCGATGGGCGGCTCCGAAGAGACCACTCCGGCGGCTCCCTTCACGACAGCCTGAGGCACGTAGCGGTTTCCATTCGCACGCGCTCCCCGAATGGCAAAGAAGAGGTAGCCGGGAGACACTTCCCGTGAATCGTAGGCGAGGCCGAGAATCTCTGTATCGAGGTCTCCGCTGGCACGGACGTTCAAGCCGGAGAGTAGCTCACGCAATTTCATAACGGCTTTAAGGAGCCACGCTATCTTCTCTCCACTTTACTCGAAAACCGTACCCGTACGCGCGACCCTGCGCGTACGCTGGTGCCGGGCAGTGGCAGTTGCTGCACTGCCGCGCCCGAACCGATCGATTGCAATCTCAGACCGGCTTTCAGACACTCTTCGGTGACCTGTCGAAGAGACTTTCCGTGAAAATCGGGGATGGGGATGTCGCCAAGCTCCGGCGCATCCGGGACCGAGCGCGGGTTAAAACCCGGGACTACATTAAGGGAGACCAGCTCGACCGGACCTGTAGTGGCGGGCCTTGGGCCGACTAGCGGTTCCCGCTTCGGCTTCTCATCCACCTTGTACTCCGGCGCATACGATGGCACGTCCGGAGCCACGGATTTATATCGAAGAACTTGTTCGGCAATCTTCTTGAAGATAGGAGCAGCGATTTGCGCGCCATAGTAGGCGCCGGCCGGTTCGTCAATGACGACGATGAGGGCCAGACTCGGATTCGACGCCGGGGCATAACCCACGAATGAAGCGACATATTTGTGCGACCCGTAACGGCCATGTTCATCAATTTTTTGGGCCGTACCCGTCTTGCCCGCGGCGCGGTAGCCGTCGAGTTTCGAATCTTTGGCCGTGCCGTCCGTCACAACCACTTCCAGCATGTCCTGGAGTTGCCGCGCAGTCCCTTCCGAAATGACTCGCAGACCCCGCGGCTCCGTTTCGCTGATAACACCCTGCAGTGGATCTTGAACTCTCTTGACGACGTAAGGACGATACAAAATGCCGCCGTTCGCCACAGCCGAAACCATGCTCAGGATCTGTAGCGAAGTGACACCGATCTCCTGCCCCATCGAAATGGCGCCAATCGAAATCTTCGACCAGCGCGACGCAGGCTTCGTCAGGCCGCGTTCTTCGCCGGGCAGATCAATATTGGTCGGGCGGCCGAAACCCAGGCGATCGATGTAAGTCGCGAACCGTTCGTCGCCGATCCGAAGACCGAGCTTGATCATGCCCACGTTGGACGAGTTCTGCATGATCTCCTTGACCGATAGCAGTCCATACCGGTGGGCGTCACCGATTCGGTGCCCATATAGGATTATCGATCCCATCTGGCAATCGATGACTTCATCGGGTGTCGTCAGTTTTTCCTCGAGCGCCGCGGCGGCCGTGGCAATTTTGAACGTCGATCCTGGTTCGTAAACGTGGCTGAGCGCGCGGTTGATCCAGTTCGTCGGACTGTAACGCGTGTATTCGTTCGGGTTGAAGGTCGGATAGTTCGCCATTCCGAGGATTTCGCCCGAACGGGGATCCATCGCGACAATGGACATTCCCTTGGCGCGGGTACGCGCCATTCCCGCTTGAAGTTCTTTCTCAATGATGTACTGGATGTTCTCGTCGATGGTCGTGATCAGGTTTGCGCCCGGTGCCGGCGCCTGCTGCACGGTTTGGAAGCGCCGGCCGCGCGCATCGGTCATCATGACAATCCGCCCGGAATCGCCTTTCACGCTCTCGTTATACTTGTACTCGAGGCCCGCCATCCCCTGGTCGTCGATGTTCACATAGCCAAGTACGTGCGCAGCCAGGTCCCGTTTGGGGTAATAGCGGCGGTCCTCCTTTTGAAAATAGATGCCAGGAAGCCTGGCTTTCTGGATTGCGGCGGCTTCGGTTGCGGTCAGTTTGCGCTTGATCCAGGCGAAGGATTTGCCGGAGTCGAACTTCTGCAGCAGTTCTTCTTTCGGGATGCCGGTCAAGGCTGCGAGCGTTTTCGCGACGGTATTGGGATTCTTGATCTCTTCGGGTACGGCAAAAACCGAGTCGACTTTGATGCTGGCCGCGAGTTCGTTTCCGTTTCGATCATAGATGATCCCACGCCGCGGACTCACGTCGAGCATGCGTTGCTGCTGCCGCTCCGCGCGTTGCCGGTAGTCCGCAGAGTGCACGACATGAAGAAAATACAGACGGGTGCCTATAGCCGCTCCCCAAATTCCCATGACGGCTATTAAAATGTAAATCCGTCTTGCGAGAGACTTATCCTTCTTCATACTAGCGGCGGTCTATGACCGCCGATGAGGATTCCGGACCCGGGATTTCGGATTTCGGATTTGTTTCGCTCGGCCATCCAGCCACCCGTCACGGCGCTCATCATTTGGCCCCAAATCCGAAATCCACAAATCCGAAATCGTCCTTCACCTTTTCGCCGCCATTTCCGCCGGCTGCGCGTTCGCCTGCGGCGCCGGCGCTGGGATGGTCAGTGGCGCATCCGCGCTAAGCGTTACAAGCTGTCCGGGAGCCGGAGCGACCATGCCCAGCTGACCGCGGGCAATCGCGTCAATCCGCTCGGGATTGCGCAGGAACGCGCGCTCCAGGCGGAGCTGCCGGCTGGTTTCGGATAACTG
>QHXD01000836.1 GCA_003223895.1 Acidobacteriota bacterium | reverse complement strand
TGTCTTCCAGCAGCACCGTGTCCGGCACCAGTGTCTTGTCTGCTCGCAGAGTGAAGGGTTTCGTGAAGGCCTTGGGATCGTCGATGGCCATCTCGTATTCGAGATGTCCGAAATCACGACGCCGGAGACGCTCGGTGATCCGGAGAGACTCGGTTTGAGGATGTCCACCCACGTCGAGCCATCCCTGATCGTTGAAGCCCGCAGAATTGACGACCAGCGTGTCCTGTTCCCAATGGGCGACGGAATAACCCAGCCAGGCGGGATTCAGGTCGCTCAGGTCCTTGGTAGATGTTTCGATGTGGACTGTTCGGTGACTCATGGAGCACCACGATCAGCCCGGGCGTCTGCACAATCTGCGACAAACCGCGAAAATTGAGGAACGGGACGCTGACCGGCAGGCAGCGCGCAAGTGGACTGTCCTTCCTGAAATCCTGGACCCGCTGCTGTCGCAGGGTCTCGGCCCAGGGCTGAATGTCCTCGGGCTTCAGGTTGGCGGCGACGTTGTAGTCGTATCCATAATCCCCGGTCCGCCCCGCGCGCCAAACGCCTGAGAGGTCCGGCTTGCCGTCCGCGGTTCGAGGCGCCGGCGCGGACAGGTTCGCCTTGCCGTCCGGCAAGCGAGGGATTCCCGGCGTCTTGTAGTTGATCCACTGTGCAGCAACGGGCGCCGACAACGCGCACGCGAGTGCTGCCGCAGCAACAGGCATAAAGCGAACATTCATTTGTAGCCTCCGTGCCGACGATAATAGACGCTATATAGGGAGAGATCAAATGAGCGAAGACCTCTTAGCCTCGTTAGAACAGGTACTTCAGGCCGAGTTGCATCTGTCTCGGAATTGCATTTCCTGTGCTCGAGATACTTCCGAACGTCGTCGAGCCGAAGTTCCCGTCCGGCGGCTGGAAGTTCGGCGTATTGGTGATGTTGAATACCTCGATCCGGACCTGGAAATTTTTCGACTCGGTTTGGCGCAGCGACTTGCTGAGCGAGAGGTCCATGCGCCGCTGAGACGGGCCGTGCATCGTGCCAACACCAACGTTGCCGGGTGTGAACTGAGGCTGAAGCGCAAATGCCGCCGTGTTGAACCAACGCTGAAGCGTGCGTTGGCTGGACGGCAGGTTGGGATTGCCGATCAGGTTGGGTCGATCACTGCCGCCGACGTTCGTCTGCGAGGATGAGTTGACGATCGTGTACGCGATTCCAGATGAGTAGTTGGCCACAACATTCACCTGCCATCCAGCAAGGAATCCGTGAGCGAGACCGTGGAGTTCGCGCCCCCACGGCAATTCATAGCCGACTATTCCGACCCAGTGGTGCCGAATGTCATAGGTCGGGATATCGCCCCATTCGAGGAGGGTGTTGTCCCAGGGGGCCAGCGTGGATTGGCGAGCGTGCGCCAGCGTGTAGTGCGTCGTGAAATTCAGGCGGCCGGCATAACGGCGCTGGAACATCACCCGGCCGGCATCATAGGTCTTCTGTCCCAGGTTCGTGATCATGTTGATGTTCGTCAACAACGGGTACTGCGAGGACCACGGCCGCCGCGCCTGCACAGAGCCGGGACCCGGCTTCGGCAAGTTGATGTTCTGCGTGAGGTTGATTCGATCGGACCGCGATGCGATGTAGCCGATCGACACCACGTTGCCGCCCAGCTGCTTCTCGACAAAGAAGTTGTACTGCCTGGATCGAGCCGCCTTGTAGTCCGTGACCTGCTGGCCGACCTGTCCTTCCGGACGTGTCGGGTCGTTAAAGCTCAGCGGCGGCGGTACGTCTGACAGGAAAAGTGTGGGCAACCCGCCGGAAGTCGCTGAGCTCGTGAACGGCCCATAGTTCTGCGTGAACGGAGGATTCTTCAGGAAGGACCCTGCCCCGCGGAGCACAGGCGTGTAGGTCATTCCGAAGCCGCCACGAAAGACGATCCGGTGCGGGGCCGTTGCCGAGAACCCGATGCGCGGTCCGATATCGGAATAGTCGGTCTTGACACCGACCGTCGGATCGGAATCTGACGCCACGAAGATCTTCCCGAGCTCAGGACGGAACGCCGCCATCCGGTTCTCCGCCTCGGTGATCGGCGTGTAGATCTCGTATCTGAGGCCGAGGTTGAGCGTCAGCCAGGATGTCGCGCGCCAATCGTCCTGAACGAACACGCTCGGCTCTTTGGAACGATTCCGCGGATGAATGGGGAAGTGCGTGCGCTGCTCCACGCTCGGCAAGCCGAGCAGAAATGACGCGAAGGTGTTGCCGCCGCTGCCAGTGCCGCTGTTCGTGACAGAGGAATCAAAGGCGAACAGGCCTCTCGGGTACTGCGACTGCTGCACGGCGAACATCCGGAAGACAATTCCGCCGCCAATCTTGATGCTGTGCGCGCCCTTGATTTTGGTGACTGAGCCGGCGATCTGATGATTGTGATCCTCGGTCTCCATCGGGATGAACGTCGGATCGCCGATCGCCGCGTAGCTCGTCGGCCGCATTTCAAACCAGGGCAACCCGCCCGTGATCGGATCGCTGGCATAGTTCACGTTCTTGAACCCGAGGTAGGCGGCCCGGACGAAGCTGTACTTGACCTCCGTAATCAAGGTCGGGCTCGCCACGCGCTGCCAGTTGACGACCACATTGTGAGCGAACGTGTGGTACGGCCCGGAGTAGATGCCCTGCGTGCCATTGGTGTTGCACGTCGGATCGGCGGTGCGGTCAACGATTTTCGTCGCGGGACACTGGCTTGGCGTCAGACCATTCGTCAAGTTATAGGAGTACCTCGCGAAGATGCTGTCTTTGTCGGTGAGACGGTGATCGATTCGGATGTCCGTCGTTTGATTCGTCTGCCAGCCCTGGCCGTTATAGGCAAAGTTGTTCGCCAAACCGGGTTGGCTCGGCATCGGGTAGAGCGACATCAGCTTCACCGCCATCGGATCGAAGCGGTCGGGGGGAATGATGTTCCCAGGGAACGGCGTTCTGCGACTGGCGAGCGGATCGTAGATGGGCACGCTCAGCTCGGAAAAATCGCCGTTGCGCATCTTCGCGGTTGGTACCGTTACGACGGACGGCTGATCCTTTTTAATGCGGCCCTGGTCGTAATCCACGAAGAAAAACGTCCGGTTCGCCTTCAACGGCCCGCCCAGGCTACCGCCAAACTGATTGAGATGATTGAGAGGCTTCGTGACGGCAAAAAAGTCCCTCGCGTCGAAATGCTGGTTGCGACCGAAGTAGAACACCGATCCGTGAAACTGATTGCCGCCGGACTTCGTGATGATGTTGATCACCCCGCCAAGGGTCCTGCCGTTCTCAGCCGAGTAAAGATTGGTCTGCACCACGACTTCCTGAATCGCGTCGATGGACGGCTTGATGCCCATGCCGCCCATGACGCGCTCGGTGTTGTCCAGGCCATCGACCAGCTGCAGGTTGTCGTTCTCCGGATTGCCGTTGATGGAAACGGCCGAGGTTTGGCGCCGGTCGTCAGGCCGGTTGCCGCTGATCGTTGCATTGGCCGCGCCTTCGCTCGCTCCGGGCGTCAATTGCACGATATTGATGATGTTCCGACCGGCAATCGGGACATTCTGGATGGTTTCCACGGCCAGGCTCGAGGACACGCGCGACGTGTCCGTCTGCAACAACGGGGCGTCGCCGGCGACCGTGATGGTCTCGGTCACGCCTCCCAGTTCGAGCTTCACATCGACGCGGGCTCTGTCGCCGGTGCTCAGCGTGACCCGGGCCGTCTGGGTCTTGAACCCTGTCAGCTCGGTCTTCACTTCGAACACGCCGATTGGCAACAGCGTAAACGCGTAGTCGCCCGTTTCGCTCGTCACCGTCGTCCGACTGAGGTTTGTCGCAAGACTGGTCGCTGTTACCGTGACTCCAGGCAGTACGCCTCCGCTCGAATCAGCCACGCGGCCGACGATGTCCCCGGTTCCCTGTGCGGCAGACGACACGGCCAGCCCGAAAATCAAGATCACGACGCCAGGAACGACCCGAATCCGCTCCATAGATCCTCCTGTACGAGAAAAGACTGAAAGGGTGGCGCCGAATATAACACAGCAATCACACGTCGATTTTTGCAGATTGTGCGGCGACCAGGTGACGTGTCCCGGGCTCGTGAACAGTTCAACCGTTCCAGTCCCGTGGCTCTCTCTCTTTCAAGGAGTCGGGGCAAGGACCCAATTGCAAAACTCTGTCACAGGAGCGCCGTACAGGGCTTTGCACAAAAAGGGGGGACCCGCATAGAAGTGAATGAATTGCAGGACAGGGTGTTCCCCTCCTCGGAGAGGAGGGGTGGCTGCGCCATCAAGAAAATGCTGCGAAGCCTCCTTATGAAGGCGCAGACGGGGTGGTCAGTCCCGGATAACGTTTCAACGTCAACATGTACCATAATGACCACCCCGTCTGCGGCGCTTCGGAGGCTTCGCGCCTTTTCTTGATGGCGCAGCCACCCCTCCTGTTCCAGGAGGGGAACACCCTGTCCTGGCAATTCATTCACACCTGTAACGAAAGTGACGCCGTAAGTCTTTTAGATCCGGTCGGCGGTTACTTTCATCTTTCACTTTGAGCCG
>QHXD01000091.1 GCA_003223895.1 Acidobacteriota bacterium | reverse complement strand
TCACAGCCGGTGTCGTCTCACTGCTTGGAATGCCGCTGAGGATCGCGCTGATGGTTGGGCTGTATCTGGCGCAGATTGGAGAATTCTCTCTGGTTCTGTTGACGGCCGCGCGTTCTGTTGCCGCATTCCCGGAGACTTTCGATCAGATGGCGCTGTCCGTGATACTCGTCACGATGGTGGCGGCGCCGTTTCTGGCGATGATTGCAGATCGGGTTGGCCTGATGACGACCGGAATCCGGCCGATCGATTCCGAGGCGATAGACATCGCGGATCACACCGTCATCATCGGATATGGATTGAATGGACAGAACGTGGCGGCCTCGCTCCGCGCGATCGGAATGCCCTACGTGATACTGGAGATGAATCCGAAAACCGTACGCACGGCCCGAGCGGCGGGCGAGCCGATCTATTACGGAGACGCGATCAGCGAAATTGTTTTGGGCAGTCTGGGGATGGCACGGGCCCAGTGCGCCGTCCTGGCAATTTCGGATCCGGTCGCGACACGTCACGCCGTCGCCACGGCCCGGCGGCTGAATGCTGATCTGTATATCATCGCGCGGACGCGATACATCGCCGAGATCGAGCAGCTCTATGAGGCCGGCGCCGATACGGTCATCGCGGAAGAATTCGAAACCTCACTGGAGATCATCCGACGGATTCTCGGCCGGTTCGGGTATCGACCATCCACGATCGACCGCGAGGTTCTCACGATGCGCCAGCGGCGATACGAAATGTTTCGCGGAGGACCCATCGAAAAGCTTCCGATCCAAACGGAAGTCGGATTCGAACCATTCGAAGTCGAAGTCCGGACCAAATCCCATGGTAAGTCCCTCGCGGATCTCCGTGTCCGAGAGAGCACCGGAGCCAGCATTATCGCTGTCCGCCGCGATTCCGGTGTCGTCCCCAACCCGGCTTCTGATTACACCCTCCACGAAGGAGACCACGTCTACCTGATCGGCGGAGAAGAAGAAATCCGCCGTGCCATGCGCTTGTTGTAGTTGCCTCTTGCGGAGTCCCCTCGCCAGCCGCGTAGCGGCTGGGGACCATACAACATCGCACCAACGCGGCTAATGCTTTTGGCTTTGCAGAAACTCAAGAAGCTTGTCCGCGGTGGGCGTGAGAAGTTTCTGGCGGCGATAAATGATCCCGATCGGGCGGACGAGTTCGGGCATGTCGAGAGGAATGGCGGCAAGAATGCCCGATTCGACTTCCCGGATCACGCTGGGCTGCGGAAGGATGCTGACACCGGATTGGATCGTGATCGCGTGCTTGATCGTTTCAATGTTGTCGAATTCCATCGCGACGTTGATATTCACGCCACGCTGGCGCAGCGCCTTGTCGATTGCGCGGCGAATGCTCAAACTGCGGTCGAAGGCGGCAAAGGACTCGCCTTCAAGGTCCCGATACGAAACGGCCTTGCGCTTGGCCAGCGGATGCGATCGATGGCACACAAACACCATGGGCTCGGAGTGCCACGGAACGATCGTCAGGGAGCGGTGCGGGGCCGGGAACGAAAGAATGCCAAGATCAGCCTCGTCGTTGATCACGGCCTCGACAACTTCGTGCGGATGCAGGTAGGCAAGGCGGATCTTCGCCTGCGGATATCGCGTCGTGAATTGCTGCGTGTAGAAACCCATATCGTGAAGGCCGACCGAGTAAATGACCGCCACCCTCACCACGCCGCTCACCAGCGTGCGCTGTGACGTGATCTCGGCTTTCGCCTTCTCGAAATTCTCGAGCAGTATCAAGCACGCCTCGAAGAACTTCCGGCCCTCCGGCGTCACCATGAAAGGCCGTTTTGTCCGGTCGATGAGCTGTGCGCCCACTTCCTCTTCGAGCTGCCGGACGGCCTGGCTGGCCGCCGACTGAGAAATACGATGGTTCGCTGCGCCGAGCGAAAAGCTGCCGGACCGGATCACGTCGCAATAGAGGCTTAAGGTGTCAAGATTCATGTTTGTAAGCTGCTTCGCGCTTCCAGGAGCCAGAACATACGGTATTAGATGTACTTATGCAAAGTACTTTTATTTTTCGGGCTGACTTATCCTCCAAAAACGAATAGAGTTAGCTCAACTGGAAAGGCAATTAACGTCAGCTCCGAGGCCAAACCCATGTATTCAGCCCTACCGCCAAAACAAGGTTTGTACGATCCTCAATTTGAGCACGACAGTTGTGGTGTCGGTTTCGTGGTCGATATCGCCGGCCGCAAATCGAACGCAATTGTGAGGAGGTCACTTCAGGTTCTCCTGAACCTGCAACATCGCGGAGCGAAAGGTTGCGAAGCGAACACGGGAGACGGTGCCGGAATCCTGATGCAGATTCCGCATGAGTTCCTGAAGGCTGAATGCAAGAAATTGGGCTTCCATCTTCCGTCGCCGGGAAGATACGGCGTCGGAATGGTCTGCCTTCCTCGCGATGCGCACTCGCAACGCTGGTGCGAGGAAATCATCGAAGCGGCCATCGCTCGCGCGGGACAGAGACTCCTCGGATGGCGCCTGGTGCCGACCGATAACTCGCCCATCGGCGATTCGGCGAAAGCGGTTGAACCTGTCTTCAAGCAGGTGTTCATCGAGCGAAATTCCTATATCCAGACGACTGCCGGGTTCGAAAGAAAACTCTATCTCATCCGGAAGCGAATCGAAAAAACGACGACCGAACTCTACTTCGGCAGCCTTTCCGCGAATACCCTGATTTACAAAGGAATGCTTTCGGCGGAGCAGATGGAGCTCTATTTTCCCGATCTCGCAGATCCCCGGATCGAATCGGCCCTTGCCGTGGTGCATCAGCGTTTCAGCACGAACACGTTCCCAAGCTGGTCGCTGGCGCATCCATTTCGGTACATCTCTCACAACGGCGAAATCAATACGCTGCGCGGCAACATCAATTGGATGAAAGCGCGGCAGGCTTTATTCCAATCCGAATTGTTCGGCGATGACATCAAGGACCTGATCCCGGTGATCGTCGAAGGCGGCAGCGACTCGGCCACGATCGACAACGCCCTCGAAATGCTCGTGATGTGCGGCCGCTCGCTTCCGCACGCGATGATGATGTTGATTCCGGAAGCGTGGGACGGCCACGAGACGATGAGCGACGAGAAGAAAGCCTTCTACGAGTATCACTCGTGCCTGATGGAGCCCTGGGACGGGCCGGCGTCGATGGTCTTCACCGACGGTACTCAGGTTGGAGCGGTGCTCGATCGCAACGGGCTCCGGCCATCACGTTACTGTGTCACCAAGGATGGATTGGTCATCATGGCTTCCGAAGTCGGAGTGCTGGACATCCCGGCCGACAACGTCCTTCTGAAGGGGCGTCTTCAGCCCGGCAAGATGTTCCTCGTGGATACGCGGGAAGGCCGCATCGTTGATGACACCGAACTGAAGTCCAGGATGGCGACAGAGAAGCCCTACCGCCAATGGTTGAACGAGAACCTCGTTCGCCTGCCGGATCTGCCGCCGCAGCACGTGCCCGAAGCCAACCACGAAACGGTTCTTCTGCGGCAACAGATCTTCGGCTACACGCATGAAGATCTTCGAATCCTGATGATGCCCATGGCAAAGGCAGGCGAAGAAGCGCTCGGTTCGATGGGAACCGACACGCCACTGGCCGTTCTCTCGGATCGCGCACCATCGCTGTTCAACTACTTCAAGCAGTTGTTCGCCCAAGTCACAAATCCTCCGCTCGATGCAATCCGCGAAGAGCTGGTCACCTCGATGGCTACAGCACTGGGCCCGGAGCGGAACATGTTGAAGCCGGAAGCGGAGAGCTGCCGGATGATCAAGATTCTTTCGCCGATCATGGACAACGACGATCTGGCGAAGCTGCGCCACATCTCGCTGCCCGGTTTCCGGTCCGTCACGCTTCCGATGTCGTTCAAAGTGGCCGAAGGTGGTGCGGGCATGCGGCAAACGCTGGAGAACCTGTTCGAGACGGCGAGTCTCGCGATCAGATCCGGCGCAACGATTCTGATCCTTTCAGATCGTCAGATTGATGAAGAGTACGCTCCGATTCCGAGCCTTCTGGCAACGTCCGGCCTGCATCATTACCTCGTTCGTGAGGGAACCCGCACAAAGGCGACGTTGATTGTTGAAACAGGAGACGCGCGAGAGGTCCATCATTATTGTCTGCTGATCGGATACGGCGCGTCGGCGATCAATCCGTATCTCGCGTTTGAGACGCTCGATGACATGATTCGCCAGAACCTGCTCACGGGCATCGATCACCGCAAGGCGGTCAATCACTACACGAAAGCCGTCAAGAAGGGCGTCGTGAAGGTGATGTCGAAGATGGGCATTTCCACGCTTCAAAGTTACCGCGGAGCGCAGATCTTCGAGGCGATCGGTCTCGACGAGAAGTTCGTCGATGCGTATTTCACGAACACACCGTCACGCATCGGTGGAATCGGGTTCGACGAGATTGCCGAAGAAGCCATCACCCGTCATCGGCGCGCGTTTCCCGAGCGTCAGGTACGCCCGGCCGACTTGGATTGGGGCGGACAGTACCAGTGGCGCCAGGACGGCGAGTACCACATGTACAACCCGGAAACGATCCACAGGCTCCAGTACTCGACGCGTACGAACAACTACAAGATATTCAAAGAATACACAGCGCTGATGAACTCGACGAGTCAGAAGCTCTGCACGCTGCGCGGCTTGATGGACCTCAAGTTCGCCGAGAAGCCGCTTCCGCTGGAAGAAGTGGAACCCGTTGAATCCATCATGAAACGCTTTGCAACAGGCGCCATGTCATTCGGTTCAATCAGTAAGGAAGCGCATGAAACGCTCGCTATCGCGATGAACCGTATTGGCGGCCGAAGCAATACCGGCGAGGGCGGCGAAGATCCTGCCCGTTATATCCCCGATCCGAATGGCGACTCGCGTTGCAGCGCGATCAAGCAGGTCGCCTCGGCGCGCTTTGGCGTCACGAGTCAATACCTGGTCAGTGCGAATGAGCTTCAAATCAAAATGGCGCAGGGCGCAAAACCCGGCGAAGGCGGACAGCTTCCCGGATACAAAGTCGATGAGAACATCGCGCGCGTGCGGCACTCGACACCGGGCGTGGGGCTGATCTCGCCGCCCCCGCACCACGACATTTATTCGATTGAGGATCTCGCACAGCTCATCTACGACCTGAAGAACTCCAATCCTCTGGCTCGAATCAGCGTGAAGCTGGTGGCCGAGGTTGGCGTTGGCACGGTAGCCGCGGGTGTTGCCAAGGCGCATGCGGATGTGGTTTTGATCTCGGGCGACAGTGGCGGAACGGGTGCATCTCCGGTCACAAGCATCAAGCACGCCGGTATCCCATGGGAACTCGGACTGGCGGAAACCCACCAGGTTCTGGTCATGAACAACCTGCGCAGCCGTATCACGGTACAGACCGACGGCCAGCTGAAGACCGGCCGTGATGTCGTCATCGGGGCGCTCCTGGGAGCGGAGGAATTCGGATTTGCAACCTCCGCGTTAATCGTTTCAGGCTGCATCATGATGCGCGTTTGCCACCTGAACACGTGTCCGGTCGGAGTCGCGACGCAGGATCCCGTGCTTCGAGAGAAATTCAGCGGTAAGCCGGAGTACATCGTGAATTACTTCCGGATGATCGCCGAGGAAGTCCGCGAATTGATGGCTCAACTGGGTTTTCGTACCGTGGACGAGATGGTGGGCCGCAGGGACAAACTGGATACGCGAAAAGCCATCGAGCATTGGAAGGCGCGTAAGCTGGATCTCACACCCGTGCTGTACATGCCCGAGGTTCGGGAAAACGTCGTAACGCGGCGCGTCCACGAACAGGATCACGGTTTGGCCAAGGCGCTCGATAATCTGCTCATCGAGCTCGCCAAGGATGCGCTCGAATACAAAACTCCAGTCGAGTTGCGGCTCCCGATTCGCAATGCGAATCGGACTGTCGGCACGATGCTCGGCAGCAACATCACGCGGCGTCATGGCGCCGAAGGTTTGGCTGACGATACGATTCGCATCCGGTTCACCGGCTCTGCCGGCCAGAGCTTTGGCGCCTTCATTCCGAGGGGTCTCAGCATGACTCTCGAAGGCGATGCGAACGACTACTTCGGCAAAGGACTGTCGGGAGGCCGGATCGTGATCTTCCCTCCCGCGACGGCCACCTATCGGGCTGAAGATAACATTATTATCGGGAACGTCGCGCTGTACGGCGCCACTTCGGGAGAAGCTTTCATCCGGGGTGTTGCCGGCGAACGGTTCGCGGTTCGAAACAGCGGCGCGATTGCCGTAGTCGAAGGCGTCGGCGATCACGGCTGCGAATACATGACCGGTGGAAGAGTGCTGGTGCTTGGCCGCACCGGCAGGAACTTCGCGGCAGGAATGAGCGGCGGCATTGCGTACATCATCAACGACGAGGGCGATTTTGCCCAGCGATGCAATCTTCAGATGGTCGATCTCGAGAAGCTCGATGATCCTGATGAAGAACGGTTCGTCCGAAGTCTGATCCAGCGCCACGCAGAACTTACGAAGAGCATTCGAGCAGAGACCGTTCTCCTCGATTGGGAAAAACTTCGGGAAAAAGTGATCAAAGTGATGCCGCTCGATTATCGGCGCGTCCTTGCCGAGAAGAAACAGACAACCTTGAAGGCGATGGCAATGGTGCAACATGGGTAATCCCACCGGCTTCATGGAAATCGCTCGAGTCACATTTGAGCGCCGGCCGATCGAAGAACGGATTCTCGATTGGAATGAAGTCTACAAAGACTTTCCCGAAGACAAGCTGAAGGCCCAGGCCTCCCGATGCATGGACTGCGGGGTGCCTTTCTGCCATCAAGGTTGTCCGCTTGGAAATATCATCCCGGACTGGAACGACCTCGTTTATCGCGATCAATGGAAGGACGCGCTCCAGCGGCTCCTTGCAACCAACAACTTCCCCGAGTTCACCGGACGCATCTGTCCGGCGCCCTGCGAGGGTTCCTGCGTCCTGGGAATCAACGCGGATCCGGTGACGATCAAGAACATCGAAATCAGCATCATCGATCGCGCTTTCAAGGAAGGAATAGTCAAGGCTTCACCCCCGGCCGTACGCACAGGAAAGAAAGTCGCAGTAGTGGGATCCGGCCCCGCGGGGCTCGCCGGAGCGGCTCAGCTGAACCACGCAGGACACTGGGTCACCGTTTTCGAGCGCGCCGATCGAATCGGCGGCCTGCTGCGATATGGCATTCCGGAATTCAAAATGGAGAAGCGTGTCCTCGATCGGCGGCTGAACATCATGACTGAAGAGGGCGTTACGTTCAGAACCAATGCGAATGTGGGCGTGAACGTCTCTGTCGAAGAACTTCGAGGCAACTTTGACGCAATCCTTCTTTCCGGCGGCGCCACCGCACCGAGAGACCTTCCCGTTCCGGGCCGCGATCTAAAGGGCATCCATTTCGCGATGGAATACCTGCCGCTCCAGAACAAACGCTGCGAAGGCGACACGATTCCAGATTCGCAGTTCATTACTGCGAAAGACAAGCACGTCGTCATTATAGGAGGTGGCGACACGGGAGCCGATTGTCTGGGAACTTCCCATCGGCAGGGCGCACGCTCCATCGTTCAGTTCGAATTGCTTCCGAAGCCGCCTCTCGAGCGCGCCGCCGACAATCCCTGGCCCAACTGGCCGAACATCTTCCGAACATCGTCAGCACATGAAGAAGGCGGTGGACGCGAGTACTGTGTCTTGACGAAGAGTTTCACCGGTCGCGACGGCCAGGTCGAACAGCTTCACGCTGTGCGCGTGGAATTCGAAGGACGGAACATGCGTGAAGTCCCGGGATCGGAATTCACCATCAATGCCGACCTTGTTCTTCTGGCAATGGGTTTCCTCGGCCCTGAACGCAACGGCATGCTCGGGCAGCTCGGAGTGAATATCAATGAGCGCGGCAACGTCGCCACCGATACCGAAAAAATGACCAGCATCCCGGGCATCTTCGCCGCCGGCGACATGTCGCGCGGCCAATCCCTGGTCGTCTGGGCCATCCGTGAAGGGCGTGTAGCGGCGCGCTGCATGGATAAATACTTGATGGGTAGTACCGAACTTCCATAGAACCACGAAGACAGGAACGCGGGCTGAAGCCCGCGACTACATTGGGAATTCCGAAGCCGTCACCCCAGAATGTAGTCGCGGGCTTTAGCCCGCGTTTTGCGTCGTATGGTAATCTCGGAACCATGATTGTAATGAAGTTTGGCGGCACGTCTGTCGAAGACGCGGCCGCCATCGAGCGCTCCTGCTCAATCGTCGCAGAAAGAGTTTCGCGAAGGCCGTTCGTTGTCGTCTCCGCTCTTGGAGGCGCGACGAATGGACTCCTGGAAGCAGGAGCCCTCGCCGCACGTGGAGAAGTCCGCAAGGCCACTGCTATTGCAAATGCCCTCGAACGGCGACACGCGGAGCTTCTACCATCGGCAGCGGAACACTTCGTCCGATTGCGCGAGCTTCTGAAGGCGCTCAGCGCGATCGGCGAGTTTTCTTTCCGCACCCAGGACCTGATCGCTTCTTACGGCGAAGCTCTTTCCTCACTCATCTTTACCGATCGCCTGAAACGCATGGGATTTGAGGCGATTCATCTTGATGCACGCCAGTGCATGATCACCGACGATAACTTTGGCAAGGCTTCGCCGCTCATGGACCGGACCACGGCACGGCTCGAAGAAATGGCCAGTCCGCACCGGTGCGCCGGCCGCGTCGTGGTGATGGGTGGTTACATCGGTTCGACGACATCCGGCACCACGACGACGCTCGGGCGCGGGGGCTCCGATTACAGCGCAGCCATTGTCGGCGCCACGCTGATGACCGCGGATCCGCGCATCGTGTCCGGGGCCTCAAAGGTGAAAGAGATTTCCTTTGATGAAGCCTCCGAGCTGGCCTATTTCGGAGCGAAGGTTCTCCACCCGTTGACCGTATTGCCGGCCGTGGAAAAAAACATCCCGGTGTACATCCTCAACTCGAAAAAGCCGAAGGGGAGTGGCACTCGCATCACGCGTGAGGCGCGGCCCTGCAGGAACGTCATCAAGTCCATCGCGTATAAGAGAGGAATTACGGTTGTAACTGTTTCATCCTCGAGAATGTTGATGGCGCACGGATTTCTGAAGGCTCTATTCGAGGTGTTCGATCGTCACCGGACATCAGTGGACATGGTTGCCACTTCGGAAGTCTCTGTTTCGCTGACGCTGGACAACGTCTCGT
Organism: Acidobacteriota bacterium; assembly: GCA_003223895.1. GTDB lineage: Bacteria > Acidobacteriota > Terriglobia > 20CM-2-55-15 > 20CM-2-55-15 > 20CM-2-55-15. The sequence goes on along the minus strand of QHXD01000091.1, from coordinate 2,489 downwards.
CGCTCAACGCAATCGTCGAGGATCTGCGCCCGCTCGGGGATGTCGAAGTGGCTTCAACGATGACGTTGATCTGCCTGGTCGGAAGCAATCTCAAGTACACGCCGGGCGTCGCCCGCCGCGCCTTCAGCAGCATTTCCGATATCAATATCCTGATGGTTTCTCACGGCGCCTCGAACATCAACTTCAGTTTCATCGTCGATGAAAAAGACACCGATGCGGCGATCCAGAAACTCCACGCCGATTTTTTTCACGAAATCGATCCCGAAGTCTTCGAACCGCCGGGATAATTCGGGGACAGACGTGTCGACCGCACCATGGATGAGTACGACCTGCCAGTCGTTCCCCGTCTTCTTGAAAACCAGACTGTTGGTGCCCTTGAAGTTATTGGTGCCCTCGATCGTGTAGTTGAAACCAGCCCAGGCACCGGTATCCCAGGTCTGGACCCGGAGATTCGAAATGGAAAGTTTTCTCGGGGGATTCGCGGTCAATATACGGTTATACCAGACCGTTGCCTGGAGATGATGGCCATCCTCATCAAGCCAGACCGCATCAGGCGTCCCGATTGTTGAAGGCGGTCACGATCGCATTCACCATGTCTGCGATTGGACCTGTCGCGGTCGGTGGCGGCGCAAAAATGTTGGGCCTTCCACCGCGGCCCTGCCCACCTCCAGCCGGTGCCTGGGCCAGCGCAATGGTCGTCATTGTCATCACGGTCAGGAAGACAAGAATCGATCTCTTCATAAGCTCCTTCCATTTGGAATAAGGATAACCAAAGTCGGGGAACATTATAACGCGACGTTTCGCAAGCGCAGTGCATTGGTGATGACCGACACAGAGCTGAACGTCATGGCAGCGCTGGCGATCATCGGGCTGAGAAGCAAGCCGAAAAAAGGATAAAGCACACCGGCTGCGATTGGAATTCCGATCGTGTTGTAGATCAAAGCCAGGAACAGATTCTGGCGGATATTCTTCATTGTGACGCGGCTGAGAGCGCGGGCGCGGACGATGCCGCGAAGGTCGCCTGTCATAAGAGTGATGCCGGCGCTCTGCATGGCGATGTCGGTTCCACTGCCCATCGCGATGCCGACATGTGCCTGGGCCAGTGCGGGTGCGTCATTAATGCCGTCGCCGGCCATCGCAACGATTCGGCCTTCCTTTTGAAGCTGCTTGATCGCTTCACCTTTGGCCTGCGGCAAAACTTCAGCTTTTACATCGTCGATGCCGAGCCTGGCGGCCACGGCTCGAGCCGTCGTCCAGCTGTCGCCGGTTAACATGACAATGCGAAGCCCGTCGCGGTGCAAGGCTTGAATAGCTTCAACAGCTGACGGCTTTATAGGGTCGGCCACGCTCACCAAACCGGCGAGTTTCTTGTCGACGGCCAGGAACATTACCGTCTGACCATCCCTTCGAAGTCCTTCTGCTTTGTCGCGAAGCTCACTCACATCGACCGCGAGCGTTTCCAGGAGTTTGAGATTCCCGAAAGCGACCGCCCGGCCGTCCACGGAACCGACAACGCCCTGGCCTGCAACGGCACGGAACTCTCGTACCGGTGCCAACTGGTGATTCCGCGCCGCTGCGGCGCCGACAATGGCGGAGGCGAGGGGGTGTTCGCTCGCACGTTCGAGGCTGGCCGCCAGGCGCAGGATTTCAGATTCACTGAAGCCCGCACTTGCCGTAATGCTCGCGAGCGCGGGTTTGCCTTCGGTCAGCGTCCCGGTTTTATCGACAACCAGCGTATCGACTTTTTCCATGACCTCCAGCGCTTCTGCGTTCTTGATCAGAACTCCGGCAGTTGCGCCGCGGCCGACGCCCACCATGACCGACATCGGTGTCGCCAGACCCAGAGCGCACGGACACGCGATGATCAGGACAGCGACAGCATTCAGGATGGCATGCGAAAAGCGGGGCTCCGGACCAATGAAAAGCCAGACGAAGAACGTAACAACGGCCACAGCGATCACCGCAGGCACGAAATAGGCAGATACAACATCCGCCAGACGCTGGATGGGTGCTCGGCTTCGCTGAGCCTGGCTGACCATGGCGACGATTTGAGCCAGGAGCGTCTCGCGGCCGACGCGTTCGGCACGCATAAGAAATGTGCCGTTACCGTTGATGGTCCCGCCGATAACGCGGTCGCCCGGCGTCTTCTCGACAGGTATCGGCTCGCCGGAAATCATCGATTCATCAACCGAGCTCTGGCCTTCCATGATGGTTCCGTCGACAGGAACCTTCTCCCCCGGACGGACTCGAAGCACGTCGCCGATATGCACCTGGTCCAGGGGAACGTCGCGCTCGGACCCGTCTTTTGCCACAACTCTCGCTGTTTTGGGAGCCAGACCAAGAAGAGCCTTGATGGCCAAACCGGTTCGGCTGCGGGCCCGGAGTTCCAGGACCTGGCCGAGCAGGACGAGTGTGGTGATCACGGCCGCAGCCTCGAAATAGATGGGAACACCGCTGAAGAAAAGCGTCGCGATGAGGCTGTGGAGATA
>QHXD01000833.1:2338-3194 GCA_003223895.1 Acidobacteriota bacterium | reverse complement strand
CACGCAGCCGAATGCCCACATGTCCGTTCGTTTATCGGTAGGCTTGCCTCGCGCCTGTTCCGGCGACATGTAGGCGGGCGTACCGGCGATCACTCCCTCTCTCGTGCCAGTCACGGTTGGCAGATTCGACGAATCGTCTGTCGTTGCATCGCTGCGGAGCATGCTTGCCAGTCCAAAATCCAGCAGCTTCACTCTTCCACTCGACGTCATCATGATGTTCGCGGGCTTGAGGTCCAAGTGCACCACGCCCTTCTCATGAGCGCTCCCTAGCGCGTGACAGATCTGTCGCGCGACGCTCAAGGCTTCATCCAGTGGCAATAGACCTCGGCCCAGGCGGTGTTGAAGAGTCTCACCCTCAACGAATTCGAGGACTAAATACCGGCTGTCGCCGGTTTCCTGAAGATCGTAAATACCGGCGATGTTGGTATGATTAAGCGAGGCGAGAACCTCAGCTTCCCGCTGGAAACGCGCGATGTGCTGGGGATTGGTTGAGACCCTGCCAGGAAGGATCTTGATCGCAACCTCACGTTTGAGTTTCGCGTCGCGAGCCCGATACACTTCCCCCATACCGCCCGACCCGATGGGCGAAAGGATTTCATAGGAACCCAGCTTTACCCCTGAACGGAGAGTCATAACTAACGGCGGCGATTATACGCTATTACGGTCAAGACAACACGGGCCGGAGGGCGATACATTTCGACGGAAACTTCTCGCGTGTCGATCCGCTCGTTCGATCTGGAATGACCAAAGGCAACTGCCAGATCGCTCAAGACGAACCCGTTCTCAAGAGAACTTCAATATCCTGGTGGTGTTGACGACCTTCGCGTGCTCCGCGCTGTTGCTGGCGCGATCGGGA
>QHXD01000833.1:0-2312 GCA_003223895.1 Acidobacteriota bacterium | reverse complement strand
GTACTCGGGGGGCAGCGCGCCCAAGAAGCGCGAGTCGGATCGATCCTATCCAGGCACTCCGGCACGAATAGCGTCGTAGTAAAAATGAAATGATCATCGACCTCAGACTGGCGGGCCCTGCCGCAGCGAAGCCTGGCGAGCGACAAACTTCCCATATCCCCTTCAACCCACCATGTCGCGCCGGCTTCTACGAACGGGCGAACGACTTGAGGACCAGTCCCGGTCAGCCCCCCGGCGATGATCTCGAAGGGGCGATCACCGGTGCGTTGCTGGACCATAGAGTCGCGGATCTTGCGGATGTCTTCAGCTGAAAACGGCTGCCAGTCTCTGTATCCCTGCGGGATGATCCCGTCCCAGGAGAGAGCGCGCTGCATGGACTTTGGCTTTTCCCATACACCCACAACCCATATCGGGATTCGCGGGTCCTGAAAAGGACGAGGGAGCATGGTCATATTGTCCACGTGAAAGTGCTTACCCGCGAACGTGTACGGTTTACCCTTCCATAGTCCGTCAATCATCTCGAGGCCTTCATCAACCCGCTGCGCGCGTATCTTCAGATCCACAGCCTCGCCGACCTTGTGGAACCCGCCATCATCGTTTGCGGCGCCCATTCCGCCCGCAAGAATCAGCCTGCCTTTGGACGATCGACGGTCACGCCCTCCCGGGCCACCTGTCAGACAGGCGCTGGAATCAGAACTTTTCCGGAAGTGACCACGTTTATATTCGGCGGGACGATGCTCGACTCGACTTCCGGCATACCGCAAGCCCTGAAAACACCGGGACAGGGTGTTTGGAGTCATGTCAGCGGAAACACTTACCAATTTAGCTTCAAGTCTCTGAATTTTGATGCCGGAGGTAATTTTACCGGCTGGACAAAGGTTACCCATAGAGCAACTTTAAATTCAGACGCAACTGAATATATTTCGGAGGGAACGGCGGAAGTATTTAACGCTAGCGGAATTTCAATTTTGAGTGGCTGTTCGACAACAACAGCCACTCGAATTGAGATCCGGGCGACGAGGTTCTGATGCGCCGGAATCCGGTCTTCGGCCACGGCCGGAATGAGTGGAACTCGCGCTCGACAAATCGCGGTTTGCGGCGCTGCTGCTACGCGATCGACTCGAATCGCTCGCGGCTGACGGTTACTTGACCCGAGCGATCTCGAATATCGTGCCGTCGTTTAAAGGCTGGCATTCGATCAACCTGTGCCTCGCGGCGCCGCCACCCCTCACAGGAAGCTCTTTGGTGCTCCCACGGACGCCGAATCCAACATTCTGTGCGGCCATTCGGATAAGTGCCGAAAAGAGACTGAAGCGGTCACGGGAGCAGGACGATCTTGCCCCGTATGTGACCTTGCTCCAGTTGCGCAAAAGCCGCGCGGACGCGGTCCAGCGGAAAAGTGGCCGCGATCGGTACTTCCAGGTCACCGGAGGCGACCAGCCCGGCGAGTTCAGCGAGGACAGCGGCGTTTTTCGTTTCGCTGCCCTCTGATTTCACGCCGTACTCCTTCGCGGCGGCGAAATCGATAGTCGTGTTGATGCGGGCGGGCGCCACGCCCAACTCGATCGCGAGTTTCACGTATCCACCCCCGTGCGTGTCGATGAAAGCGTCAATGCGGGACTCACGCAGGCGCTCGGCCAAGCCATGTTCGTACGCCACAGGCTTGATCCCGTGCGCGGCGAGCCATTCGTGGTTGCCCAGACCCGCGATGCCGACCACTTCCGCCTCAACTCGCTTCGCCAACTGCACGGCAATCGATCCAACACCACCAACAGCGCCAGACACTGCGACGGTGTCACCTGGCTTCAAGGACACCGCGCGCACCGACGCATAGGCCGTACTTCCGGCAATGGCCAACGAGCCGGCGACCTCCCACGGCACATTGGCCGGCCTGGCCGTCAGGTTCTGAGCCTCCGCGATCACGTACCCGGCATGACTCGCACGCCGATCGGTGAAACCGAGAACCTCATCACCGCGGGAGAAGCCCCGGACATCGGGGCCAACCCTCGCGACGATACCGGCGAAGTCACTCCCCTCGCCGGATGGGAATGTGGCTGGCCAGTACGCGTGGAAGAGTCCCTGCCGGATCTTCGACTCACCCGGGTTGATCGACGCTGCCTTGACTTCCACCAGCACTTCTCCCTGAGCTGGCTCAGGCACCGGAACGTCGATCACTTGCAGGACGTCGATGCCGCCGTACTTGTCGAATCGTACTACTTTCATAACCTTCAGAGATTGATCTACGAGCGCGCCAGATCCGGCTGGATTGCGCGGGAAGTCCGCTCCCCGCAATGAAACGATCGACCGACTAG